>JAEZLB010000112.1 GCA_023435945.1 Pseudomonadota bacterium
GATGATGCACAGCGTGGTGGACAGCACCAGAAAACCCATGATGAGCATGAACCACCAGGCCGAATAGACCGAATACAAACTCAGTTTTCCGAACACCTCGAACCAGAATGGACCGAACTGGTTGACATAATTGGTCATCGGTTCGTTCTGGATAAGCACGGTGCCTACAATGGAGGCGATGGAAATTACCGTCAGCAGGCTTATCGCAAAGCGCATGGAAGAAAACAGCTCCACGCTATCAGCCAACCAGCGCTGACGGGTGTTCAGGGTGATGCCGGCAGTACTTGAATTCATTTCAATGCTTTACCTTGCCTTTGTGACTAGGGAGAGATAAAAAGTAAAAAGGGGGTGGCCTTGGCCACCCCCCCACATCCCTTTATGCTTCTTCACTCTTCTTATCGCAATCCGGCGATGTAATCCGACACAGCCTGGATTTCATCGTCAGACAAACGCTTGGAGATCGTCGTCATTTGTTCGTTGTTGGCACGCGCACCACTGCGGAACTTCACCAACTGAGCGGCGGTGTAATCCTGATGCTGTCCCGCCAGGCGGGCATACATGCCAGGAATACCGGCGCCCGAAGGGCCATGGCATGCGGCGCAAGCCGGCACGTTCTTTTCGGCGATACCGCCTCGATAAATTTTCTTGCCGAGTTCCACGGTATCCTTGTTGCGGGCAGCACCGGGTTTGGTAGCTTGCTGCGCCAGGAAAGCCGCAACATCGCGCATTTCCTGCTCGGTCATGCCTTTGGCAATGCCGGACATGATGGGATCTTTACGTTGACCGCCTGCAAACTCGGTCAATTGTTTGACAGTATAGGCTTCATGCTGAGCCGACAACTTTGGGTTTTGTGCAATCGTGGAATTGCCAGCCGCACCGTGACATGCCATACAGGCAGTTACGCCACGGGAAGCATCGCCCTTGTTATAAAGAGCATCGCCACGCGCAGGATCTGCTTTTTGTTGAGCTGCGACGGACATGGAAGAAGCAGCAATCAACGCAACAAACAAGGATTTTACAAATGGTGAAAAAGCGAGCTTCATTCAGACACCCTGAGACTTGATATTAAAATTATTCGCTGCAGACGACCCTGTTCTCTCTAGCTTATGCCGCGCCACAGTCCGTAACCCGGTATTGTACAATAGCTTCTGAGCATTTTCGCTTTCTTCGCGGTATTTTCTGCATATCTATGTCCCTACTCTGGCAAGCCCGTTTCTATACCACCGTCAACCATCTGCGCGACTTGCCCAGGACTGACCTCCCCGAGATCGCTTTCGCAGGGCGTTCCAACGCCGGCAAATCGACCGCTATCAACCTGCTTTGCAATCAGAAAAAGCTTGCCTTCGCGTCCAAAACACCGGGACGTACCCAACACATTAATTTTTTCTCGATAGGTGGAGCGCATGTAGGTCAACATCGCAAGGATGAAGCCCGTCCCGAGGAAATCCGGGCGTTTCTTGTCGACCTGCCCGGGTATGGGTATGCGGAAGTACCAGGCGCGGCGCAGCATCATTGGCAGCAATTACTGGGCAATTATGTGCAGCAGCGCGAACAATTGTCAGCACTGGTCCTTATCATGGATGCACGCCGCCCTTTCACTGATCTGGATGTGCAGATGCTGGAATGGTTTGCCCCCACCGGCAAACCTATTCACTGCCTGCTGTCCAAGGCGGACAAGCTTAACCGCAACGATGCTACCAATGCCCTGCGGCTTGCGCGGACGCTACTCAGCAGTTATGTTGACGAGACGGGTCAACCTTTCCCCTTCACTGTCCAGTTGTTTTCGGCATTGAAGCGTATCGGCCTTGACGAAGCCAACGACAAGATTCTGAGTTTGCTGGGCTTAAAAGACGTATCGCCCGACGCCCCTGCTTGAGATGGGCGTCGCTTTTTCCAGGGCAAAAAAAACCCTGGAGAAAGGGGAGGATCTCCAGGGAATAACGCCTCGCGTTGTCCGAGAGGCCCCGCTCAGGGAGGAGAAGCGGGAGGTGAGTAACTCACCTGTAGCTATGAAGGCAGCCTGCATAAAAAGTTTCATCGATTTGCAGCGCTATTTGACGAATTTACTTTCATCGTATTGCCATGTCCTATTCATCCAATTCCGCCCAATTTCCCGCCATTCGCATGCGCCGCATGCGCAAGGACGCATTTTCCCGCGCGCTGATGCGCGAGAATCACTTGCTTCCCAGTGACCTGATTTATCCCGTTTTTGTGCTCGATGGCACCAACCAGCGTGAGAGAATCGCCTCTATGCCGGAAGTCGAAAGACTGTCGGTGGATTTGCTGCTGGCAGTGGCGGAAGATTGTGTGGCGCTCGGCATTCCTGTCATGGCCTTATTTCCGGTCATCAATCCGACCCTCAAAACTCCCGATGGCAGTGAGGCGCTCAATCCGAAAGGACTGGTACCTCGCGCGGTGAAAGAACTGAAACAACGTTTCCCGGAACTGGGCATTCTTACCGACATTGCGCTGGATCCCTACACCAGCCACGGCCAGGATGGCATCCTCAATGCACATGGCTATGTGCTGAACGATGAAACTTGCGACATTCTGGCCAAGCAGGCGCTGATTCACGCGGAGGCTGGCGTCGACATCGTCGCGCCCTCTGACATGATGGATGGCCGCATCGGCCATATCCGCCACGCACTGGAAAACAATCGCTGCATCCATACCCGCATCATGGCGTACTCTGCCAAGTACGCTTCCGCTTTTTACGGTCCCTTCCGCGATGCGGTCGGCTCGTCCGCCAATCTGGGTAAAAGCAATAAGCAGACTTACCAGATGGACCCGGCCAACAGCGACGAAGCATTGCGTGAAGTCGCGCTGGACTTGGCCGAAGGAGCCGACATGGTAATGGTCAAACCTGGCATGCCTTATCTTGATATCGTGCGCCGCGTGAAAGACGAATTCCGCGTACCGACTTTTGCATATCAGGTCAGCGGCGAATACGCGATGATCAAGGCTGCTGCCAAGAACGGCTGGCTGGATCATGACAAGACCATGATGGAAGCCATGCTGGCCTTCAAACGCGCGGGTGCCGATGGCGTACTAACCTATTTCGCGCGCGATGTTGCGCGCCTTCTCAAACACAGCGCCATCTAAGGCAAATCATTCAAAAGAAAAAGCGATTCGTCATTAAACGAATCGCTTTTTTCATTTTCCTTGAAGCGGCATCACTTGGTTGCCGCTCCTCTCTCACCTCGCCTTATTTACTCGGATCTGGCGTCAGGCGCAGGTAAGGCTTGGGTGCGGTGTAACCCTTGGGATATTTCTGTTTCAGGGTTTCCTCACCTTGCACCGACAGCGGAATAATGCAGTCATCACCGGGTTTCCAGTTGCCTGGCGTGGCCACCGTATATTGATCTGTCAGCTGCAACGCATCGATCACCCGCAGAATTTCGTCAAAGTTGCGACCGGTGCTCATCGGGTAGGTGATGATCAGGCGCACTTTCTTCTTCGGATCGATCACGAACAGCGAACGCACTGTCGCCGTTTCAGACATGTTGGGATGGATCATGTCGTAGAGGTTGGAAACCGTCTTGTCGTGATCTGCAACGATGGGAAATCCGACCACGGTGCGCTGGGTTTCTTCGATATCCTTGATCCATGCCTGGTGTTTGTCTGCCGGGTCAACTGACAAGGCCAGAGCTTTTACATTCCGCTTATCGAATTCATCCTTGAGCTTCGCGGTCAGGCCCAGCTCGGTGGTGCACACGGGCGTAAAGTCGGCCGGGTGAGAAAACAGCACTACCCAGGACTCTCCTGCCCAATCATGAAAGCGGATCTTGCCGATGGACGAATCCTGTTCGAAATCGGGAGCGGTATCACCAAGTCTAAGTGTCATACTGACCTCCTTGAAGCGTTGAAAATTTCCCTACACTATAAAAACATTGAGGGAATTCGTAAAAGACAATTAAGGATTATGCAAATAACCTGACGCTATGAATTTCTGCTTTGCAGATAAAACTCGGACGCCTTGCCTTATTGCCCCGATATCGTTTCATCATCCAGCCATTGCAGATAAGCAGCCAAGCCGGCAATAACTGGTAGCGCAATAACTTCCGGCACTTCATACGGATGACTCTCCCGTATTACACGCTCGATTTCGGCATAATTCGCGCGCGGGGCCTTGATCAGCAGCGGCGTCTCTTTTGCATGCTCCACCTCACCACGCCACCGATATATCGACTGCATAGGCGACAAGCAGTTCACGCACGCAGCGACGCCACTTATTACCAGTTTCTCCGCAAGTTCCAGAGCCGTAGTTTCATCGGGTGCGTTGGTCAGCACCACCATCATGTCGCTTGTTTGCATCTCTCCCCCTCGCAATACATGACAGGCTAAAGATCGCCTGTCATGCCGTGAATAATGGCATACCTCACAGCACCAATGAAGAAGACATTACCGAGTGCGCAGGCCGCCATCTTGCCATAATCGCACACAAAAAAACAAAAGCCAGGCAGAGCCTGGCTTTGTCTTATCGCAAGATATGCGAGCTTATTCAGTTGCTGCAGTTTCTTCTGCCGCGGCCTCAGTCGGCTCCGGACGGTCAACCAGCTCAACATATGCCATGGGAGCATTGTCGCCTTGGCGGAAGCCCATTTTCAGGATGCGCAGGTAACCGCCGTTGCGGCCAGCGTAGCGGGGGCCCAGTTCTGCGAACAGCTTCACGACCATGTCGCGATCACGCAGGCGGCTGAATGCCAGACGCTTGTTAGCGAGGGTATCGGTCTTGCCCAGCGTAATGATGGGTTCAACAACGCGACGCAGTTCTTTTGCCTTCGGCAGCGTGGTTTTGATAGCTTCGTGCTTGAGCAGCGAAACAGTCATGTTGCGCAGCATGGCCAGACGGTGAGAAGAAGTGCGGTTCAGTTTACGGAGACCGTGACGGTGACGCATGATATTTCCTTTCGGTTTGAGTTTATGTCCAGCTCTTCTATCGTCCGGGCGATTGC
>JAEZLB010000118.1 GCA_023435945.1 Pseudomonadota bacterium
GCTGGGCATTGCGCGGATAGCAGCCATCATGGGTGCCAAAAAAACCAGTGACCTGATTCCGCTCTGTCATCCGCTGGCATTAACGCGAGTGAATGTGGAGTTTGAGATCAACTAAGGGGAATCCAGCGTGGTTTGCACCGCGCAGGTGGAAACCATAGGCAAGACCGGTGTAGAAATGGAAGCGCTGACAGCGGTACAGGTGGGACTGCTGACTATTTACGATATGTGCAAGGCGGTGGATAGGGGGATGACCATTACCGATATGGCCTTACTGGAGAAACACGGTGGAAAAAGTGGCAGTTTTCTAAGGGCTTGATTAGCAATTTTCTATGCATTAGGAATAGGGGCATGAAAAACCCGACCCCATTAGAATCATGCCCCTTCCCAAGCACCATCATTCCAGAGCGTAATCGTTGCAATCGAGGCACATTGCATAGAGTTAGCAAAAAGAAGAACTGTAAAATTCAAATTGATGGGATTAGGCAACGCCATCGTTTCAAATCTCAGCCTGCATTGAGCAAATAAAATCATCCTCTTCCGTTAACATGGCCTGATTGAAATGGAGCGAGTCATGCCCCGCTTGCGCGCTAGTAGCGTTCATCTGGCCATTTCGGCCAGTGTTGCAATTTTGATTGCACTGTTGGTTTTCAAGCTTTGGTATCCGACACCCTTGTCATTGGCAAGCGGAGTGCATGACATCTTCATTCTGATATTGATCGTAGATATCGTATTAGGCCCACTCATTACTCTCATTATCTTTGATCCCCGAAAAAAGGAATTACGACGCGATCTGGCGATCGTAGCGATAGTGCAGATCAGTGCACTTCTGTATGGCTTGCATACTGTTTATACGGCACGACCCGTGTACATGGTATTTGTCAAAGACCGTTTCGAACTGGTATTTGCAAACGACCTTTCTGATAAAGCTATAACAGAAGCGCTTCAAAGTGATTACCGTTCATTGCCGATATGGGGGCCACAACTTGTTGCCGCACGCCTACCAGAAAGCCCCCAGGAAATAAATGAGATCATGTTCAGTGCCATATCAGGTGGACCTGACCTGCAGCATTTCCCCAAATATTACGCACCTTATCCAGAATTCAAGAATGAGATAATTAACCGTCTTCAACCCTTAAAGAGACTAGCAAGCTTAAACACAAATAAAGCCAATTCGGTTGATAGCTTGATAAGAAAATATTCATCCAACCAAAAATCCGCTGGATTTTTACCGCTCAAGGGCAAAACCCGGGACTTAGTAGTCGTAGTGGAACAAACGACCGGTAAAGTTCTCGAGACGGTTGACCTCTCACCTTGGTAACTAGGGAGTGAATATAGAGGCGCATAACTCCTTCTAACGCATTTTCTTATACGTCCAATGCCTCCTCTAAAGATTGCCCAGACTCAGCACACATCTCTTCTCCTACCAGTAGAAAAATCCCTGGAGGTGGCAGGACACCTACCAACGTGCAGCATTAGAAAACATCAGATGCTTACATGAGTGAAGAAAAAACGGGGGACGCCGCAGCGCCCCCCGTCATTTGCCATACCTCGGAAATTGCCAGATATATTAACGACAGGATGCAGGTAAGTATTTGACTTCAATCGGAGCATTAGCGCTCGGTTGACAAGCCCATTGAAAGGGTTGTCCTGCACTAGCAGCTGCACTCAAATCAATAGCTACTGGAGTTGCTGCAAGAGTCACTGGTGCCAAGTCTAGCTGATTGGCTGTATTAGGCACCACTGCAGCGGAATAGGCAATCGTTATAATACCAGTTGCATCAGTTACTATACTGTCAACGTTTTTATTGTGTTCTACAAAGGTAATTCCCATATTTTGACAAGTAGTAGCATCAGTACATGCAGCCATACCTGCAGGGCCTTCAGAAGCGAAAGTTTCAGCGATAGCCGTTTTGTAAGAAGATGCGAGTACCAAACCCTCACTTACCCGAGCACGAATAGTGTAATCTTGATAAGCTGGTAATGCTACTGCTGCCAGAATACCGATAATCGCAACCACGATCATCAGTTCGATCAGGGTAAAACCACGCTGCAGACGTTGTTTCATTACTTTCATTGATTTCATTTTAGCTCCCTTGGAAATAAGGCAGTTGCCTGCCACAATTTCCTATACGCAATGAACGTGCCAGCGTAATTTCGGACTAAAAAGAAGACTTTTTATTAAAAATCCTGACAATTATTGTCAGCCGCTCTCTCAAATAAAAGTATCTACCCTTGGAAATGGACAGTTATTGTCACTTCTTTTTGCCAATAATTTGCTCAGGTAGGAAGCGCTTCTTTCCCTCAGGTAGATTCACCATTATTCAGGAACATTTTTTCATCAGAATGACCGAGACGTTGTCATAACCGCCCGCCACATTGGCTTGCTTTAGCAGGTTTTGGGCTATCTGGTGAAGGGAGCGCCCTGATTGCTGCAAAATTTTCGTCATATCCTCCACTCCGACTCCATCGGTCAATCCATCCGAACAGAGCAGATAGAAATCTTCCGGCTGGATTTCAAATTCATCGATATCTGCGCTTACCTGCTCCGATACTCCAAGCGCGCGAGTCAGCAGGCTTTTGTATTCCGATGTTTTTGCTTCCTGCGCACTCATCCAGCCGCTATCGACTTGACCCTGCACCCAGGTATGGTCTCGCGTGAGTTGTTGCAGTTTGCCGTTACGAAATCGATAAATGCGGGAGTCGCCGATATGGGCGATGATGGCGTGATTACTGTGAAAGACGATGGCGGCCAGCGTGGTGCCCATGCCGTAATAGTAGGGATCGCTTCTGGCCTTCTGGTAAATCCGATGATTGACCTCGGCAATCGCTTCCGCCAGCAGCTGGCGAACGTGGTCACCGCGTTTACCGAAAAAGGGAAAGCGGCGGCGTAAACCTTGTTCCAGCATTTCCCTGATACCGGACACCGCCATGTCGCTGGCGACTTCACCAGCGTTGTAGCCGCCCATGCCATCAGCAAGCAGGGCAAACTTCAGTTCTTCGTGGATGAAGATGGCGTCCTCGTTCGTGTCGCGCACCCGGCCTACGTCGGTGATGCCAGCGAATTCGAGGAAGAAGGAAGATGCCATGCAGGTCTATGTGAGCCCGGTAGTCGGTCAAGAACGGTAGAGAAAGGTGATGCCGTTTGATTATGAAGCAAGAAGGGCGTCATGAACAGCAGCCGTGGCCGTGTCTGAGGAGGCAAGGCGGATGATACGTCGATATCGACGCCACAAAAATATAACGGGAAGCCAAGGCTTCCCGTTATTCAGTACTACGGTATGAACCGTATTACAGCATCGCTTTCAGCAAGCGGCCCATCTCGGACGGGTTCTTGGTGACTTTGATACCGCAGGCTTCCATGATTTCCAGTTTGGCTTGTGCAGTGTCAGCGCCGCCGGAGATCAGCGCGCCGGCGTGGCCCATGCGCTTGCCCGGAGGAGCGGTAACACCGGCGATGAAGCCGACTACCGGTTTCTTCATGTTGTCCTTGATCCATTCAGCAGCATTCGCTTCGTCAGGACCGCCGATTTCACCGATCATGATCACTGCATCGGTATCCGGATCGTCGTTGAACATCTTCATGATGTCGATGTGCTTCAGACCGTTGATCGGGTCGCCGCCGATACCGACTGCGGTCGACTGGCCCAGACCCAGCGCGGTCAATTGACCGACTGCTTCATAGGTCAGCGTACCGGAACGCGATACCACACCGATGCGGCCTTTCTTGTGGATGTGGCCGGGCATGATGCCGATCTTGATTTCATCGGGGGTGATCAGGCCGGGGCAGTTCGGACCCAGCAGCAGGGTCTTGCTGCCCATTTTCTTCATGCGGTCTTTCACTTCCAGCATGTCACGGACAGGAATGCCTTCGGTGATACAGATCGCCAGATCCAGCTCAGCTTCAACAGCTTCCCAGATCGCAGCGGCTGCGCCTGCAGGTGGAACGTAGATAACGGATACGGTCGCACCGGTTTGGGCTTTAGCGTCTTTCACGCTGCCGAAGATAGGAATGCCTTCGAAATCTTCACCTGCTTTTTTCGGGTTCACGCCAGCGACGAAGCAGTTCTTGCCGTTTGCGTATTCAACGCACATGCGGGTGTGGAACTGGCCGGTCTTGCCGGTGATGCCTTGGGTAATGACTTTGGTATCTTTATTGATCAGGATGCTCATGTAATTTCCTTTTAACCTGGCTTTTCCGCTCAAGCGGAAAACGCTGCTGTCAAATTATTTTCCGTTGGCAGCCGCGACGACTTTCTGCGCAGCTTCTTCCATGGTGTCAGCCGAGATGATGGGCAAACCGGAGTCGGCCAGCATCTTCTTGCCGATGTCTTCGTTGGTGCCCTTCATGCGGACGACCAGCGGCACATTCAGCTGCACGGCTTTGGAAGCAGTGATCACGCCTTCTGCGATCACGTCGCAGCGCATGATGCCACCGAAAATATTCACCAGGATGGCTTTCAGGCCAGGGTTTTTCAGCATGATCTTGAATGCTTCGGTCACTTTCTCAGCCGTAGCGCCACCGCCTACGTCCAGGAAGTTGGCCGCTTCACCGCCGAACAGTTTGATGGTGTCCATGGATGCCATGGCCAGACCCGCACCGTTCACCAGGCAGCCGATGTTGCCGTCCAGGGAGATGTAAGCCAGATCAAATTTGGAAGCTTCGACTTCAGCCGGATCTTCTTCGTCCAGATCACGGTAGGCCATGATTTCAGGATGACGGAACAGCGCGTTGGAGTCGAAGTTGAACTTGGCGTCCAGAGCGATGACCTTACCGTCACCGGTCAGGATCAGCGGGTTGATTTCAGCCAGCGATGCGTCGGTTTCCCAGTAGGCTTTGTACAGGCCCTGGAATTGTTTACGCGCATCAGCGATAGAGGCTGCAGGAATGCCGATCTTGGCAGCGATGTCGTCAGCGTCAGCATCGGTCAGGCCGGTTGCGGGATCGATCACGACCTTGTGGATCAGCTCTGGATGCTCGTGAGCGACTTCTTCGATTTCCATGCCGCCTTCGGAAGATGCCATCAGCACTACGCGCTGGGTGATACGGTCGGTCACCATGCTGACATACAGTTCTTTCTTGATGTCGGCGCCTTCTTCGATCAGCAGGCGACGTACTTTCTGGCCTTCAGGACCAGTTTGATGCGTAACCAGTTGCATGCCCAGGATCTGGCTCGCATATTCCTTCACCTGATCCATGGATTTGGCGACTTTCACACCGCCACCCTTGCCGCGACCACCGGCATGAATCTGGGCTTTCACCACCCAAACCGGACCGCCCAGTTGTTCCGCCGCCTTGACCGCTTCTTCAACGCTCATGCACGGAATGCCGCGCGGAACTGTCACTCCGAAATTACGGAGGATTTCTTTACCCTGATACTCATGGATTTTCATGCGAGCTTCCCTTCAAGTCTCTAATAGAAAAAAACAGATGGTTAAACTGGTTCGCTCCGCCGCAGGCGCCTTCGCTGCCTGGCGCGGATTACTTCGCAACTGCTACTGACTTCTGTGGTGAACAGCAGTTGGATTGAAATTCCGACTTTTCTCCTTGTGTTCTTATTGGAATGGGCTGTATGGCATACCTATACGCCTCCAATTCCGTCCCCAGCCACTTCAGCACGTGATTCCCATCACGCTGCTGGCGCCAGCCGGGAAGCGTAAGGTACTGCGTTCGATACCGCCTTGACATTGACGTCGGTCAATCTGGCGCCAATGATAAGAAACGGCGCGGAAATGCCGATGCCCGTGAAAAGATAGGAATTCGGTGAGAAATTCTTGTCCTGAGGGCGTAACGCTTCCTTCTGAGTAAAGCCTGCATCCTCTAAAGGAACCATTACGACATGCCCGAACAAGGGTGGCATAAAAGTATGAGAAAGGCAGATAACGCTGCCTGATGTCGCGGCCAACTCTGTCAGCAGGCCGCATTGCCGTGGCCGTATCACGCTACGGCCATAGCCGCTGCTGCGGCACTGCAAGAACCGGAAAAGTGTAGCACAGACGTCAAGCAGCAACCAGCTTTCCACAGGCGGAAGAAGTCGGGCTCAAGAAGCAATGAAAACGCCACGCTAGCGCATGGCGGCACGCCATTTAGGAGGGTATAGCGATGAGATCGCTACTCCTGCTCCTCCTCGGCATTGCGCAAGGCAGCCTGGATAGCGCGATGGGAAAAACCGCGCTGCATGAGAAACCGCATCTGCTTGGCCCGCTCAGCCGCATCGACGGGAGCGCGGCCAAAACGTTTACGCCAGACTTCCTTGGCACGCACGGATTCATCCTGCTCCAATCCTGCCTTCACTTCCGAAAGCAGGCCCTCGTTCAAATGATGGCTTTGCAGTTCAGCGAGTATGCGCTGATTGCCGAAGCGCGCTGCGCGCCGGTTGACCAGGGATTCGGAGAAACGCTCTTCAGACAGAAGCTTGGCGGCTTCCAGCTTATCCAGCAAGGCCTCGACATCATCGCCTTCCGCCGCATAACGTGCGAGCTTACGTGCCAGCTCCACCCGGCTGTGCTCGCGTGCAGCCAGATACCGCAATGCACGGGCTTTCAAGCTGATTTTCAAGGCAGGCATATATCGAAGAACTTCAATCCGTTGGCTCAATCAGGAGGCTGAATAAAAAAGAAAACGGGCTGCCCCCCCGGTGAGAGGTGCAGCCCGAAACAGGTACGCATTCATGCTGGAGTACGTACCCCGAGGACTTTATTCCTCTACCTTGACTTCCTTGGGCTCTTTGACTTTCTTGCCTGGAACCGCCTCGGCAGCAGCGCCGCCCAGCAGCGGCACACCCAGCGCCGCCCTCACCTTGTTTTCGATTTCACGGGCCAGCTCCGGGCGCTCTTTCAAGTAATTGCGCACATTATCCTTACCCTGGCCGATGCGTTCGCCGTTATAGCTGTACCACGCCCCCGACTTGTCGATGATCTTCTGATCAACACCCAGATCAATAATTTCACCCTCGCGCGAGGTGCCTTCCCCGTACAGAATATCAAAATGCGCTTCCCTGAACGGGGGAGCCACTTTGTTCTTGACGACCTTCACCTTGGTTTCATTACCAATCACTTCATCGCCGGACTTAATCGAGCCGGTACGACGAATATCCAGGCGCACGGAAGCATAAAACTTCAGCGCATTGCCGCCAGTCGTGGTTTCGGGATTCCCGAACATCACGCCGATTTTCATGCGAATCTGGTTAATAAAGATCACCAGCGTATTAGTACGATTGATAGAACCGGTGAGCTTGCGCAGTGCCTGCGACATCAGACGGGCCTGCAAACCTGGCAGCGAGTCACCCATGTCGCCTTCGATCTCAGCACGCGGCGTCAATGCAGCAACCGAGTCCACCACGATCAGGTCCACACCACCCGAGCGTACCAGTGCATCGGTAATTTCCAGCGCCTGTTCTCCAGTATCGGGTTGCGAAACCAGCAAGTCCGCCACATTCACGCCCAGCTTCTGCGCATAAACAACATCCAGTGCATGTTCCGCATCGATGAAAGCGCAAGTGCCGCCGAGCTTCTGCATTTCTGCAATCGCTTGCAAGGTCAAAGTAGTTTTACCCGAAGACTCCGGGCCATATATTTCTACCACGCGACCGCGCGGCAAACCGCCGACACCAAGCGCAATATCCAGCCCCAAAGAGCCAGTGGAGACGACCTGCACCTCTTCGGCAACAGAACCGTCGGCCATGCGCATCACAGATCCTTTACCAAACTGCTTTTCAATTTGTGCCAGGGCAGCAGCAAGGGCTTTGCTCTTTTCCGAATTCGGTACAGATTTTTTATCGTCCATGGGGGTTCTTTCAGCAGAAAGGGAATGAATGCCTTAAAGGCGCAATCAATACTGTATATAAAAACAGTGTTTTGCGCAAGTGGTACGTGCATTGTAGAAGTTGCGCCTGAAAACTGCCAGCGTTTCCTGTCCTTTTGAGAAGCAAATGCGCTTTTCAAATTTATTTAAAAACAGACAATTCCCGGATTGTCCTGAAATAAAAATTCCTTGCTCTTTTACTCTCAATTCCGGCCACGCTAACGACCCAAAAGATTGTTGCTAACAAACACTTACAGTCTGGATGTGGTATTTCGGCAAAAGCAACGCTGGCTAGGTTTTTATCAATATCTCCCTACCTATACTTCTTTACAAAGAAGCCTACCCGCACTCCTGGGAGAGTCACATGCGTGTTTATTATTTTGCGGCGGCATTCATCCTCGGACTTCTATCCGCCGTTAGCCACGCCGAGCTTGCGCACGCGGTGTCGCCTGATATGAGGCCCTTGACGCGCTATCCGCTTTTTGCCGGCCCTCCGGCACTCCTCAGTCCCAAACCGGCTACCCCACCTGCACCGCTGAGCACCGACAGTTTTGATGTGGGTTTTGACATCAGCGCCACGCGCCTGATGCACGCCTCGGCTTATTCATTAACAGGCATGGGCGGCAATGCACTGCCACTGCTCCCGTCACGTTTGCAGGCCCATACCGATTTGCCTTACGGTTTCAACATTGGTGCCTCCTACGGCACCGTCCCAGGTAGCGATGTGCGACTCATAGGGGCCGAAGCACGCTACTCCCTGATTCCGGACAGCATGGTACTGCCGACCATCGGTTTGCGCGCCAGTTATAGCGCCGCAAAAGGCAACAACTGGCTGGAAATGAACACGCGCGGCGTCGACTTATCCCTTTCCAAGGGATTCTCACTGGTGACCCCTTACGTGGGCTTCGGCAGCGTCTGGGTAGATAGCGACGCCTATGAGGCAATGGGCTATGCACGTGAGCGCTTCCATCAAGACAAGTACTTTGTCGGCGCCAGCTTTCGGATGTACGCCATGAATCTGGCGGTCGAAGCAGATCGTACCGGCGATACCACGCACTATCAGGCCAGGTTTGGCTGGCGCTGGTAAAAAAACCAATAAAAAAGGCCGCATATGCGGCCTTTTTTTATTCAGTCAATCCTTGGATCAGACAACGATGGCTTGCGCTTCACCTTCCGGCAACTGACGGATTTCGCCGATACGATTGACTGTTTCGCCTGCTGCGCGCAATTGGCTGATTGCTGCCTCGGCCTGATCAGCCGCCACGATAACCACCATGCCGATACCACAGTTGAACACACGATGCATTTCTGCATCTGCAACATTGCCATGCTGCTGCAGCCAGGTGAACAAAGGCGGCATGGTCCATGCATCGCGATGCAGCACGGCTTGCAGATTCGGGCGCAGCACACGCGGCACGTTTTCCACCAGACCGCCACCGGTAATATGCGCCATGCCTTTAACTTCCATTTTCTCCATCAATGCCAACAGCGGCTTGACGTAAATCCGGGTCGGCTCCAGCAGCACATCGGCCAGCTTGCGACCATGAAAGTCGCTCTGCAGGTCGGGCTTGGCAACCTCGATGATCTTGCGCACCAGCGAATAACCGTTGGAATGTGCGCCGGACGAAGCTAGCCCCAACACGACGTCACCCGGCACAATTTTGCTGCCATCGATGATCTTGGATTTCTCCACGGCGCCGACCGCAAAACCTGCCAGATCGTATTCGCCATCCGGATACATGCTCGGCATTTCAGCCGTTTCGCCGCCAATCAAGGCGCAACCCGACTGCTCGCAACCCTGCGCAATACCCTTGACCACATCGCTCGCAGTAGCGACATCCAGTTTGCCGCAGGCGAAATAATCGAGGAAGAACAGCGGTTCGGCGCCTTGCACCAGGATATCGTTGACACTCATTGCCACCAAATCGATGCCGATGGTGTCATGTTTATTCAGATGGAAAGCCAGCTTGAGCTTGGTGCCCACACCATCGGTACCTGAAACCAGCACCGGCTCCTTGTAC
>JAEZLB010000129.1 GCA_023435945.1 Pseudomonadota bacterium
CCACACGGCGGTGCTGGAACTGGCTTGGCCCATCCTTAACGACCTTGGCCTGGACCTGGCAAAGCTGAAGCAGGACATGCAGTCGCCTGAGATAGAAAAGGTCCTGCAGCAGGATTTTGAAGATCTCAAAACCCTGAATGTCAGCAAAACCCCGGAGTTTTTCGTCAATGGCCGGCCCCTACCTTCCTTCGGCCCTGAACCCTTTCAAAAACTGGTGGAAGAGGAGTTGGCCAAGGCGAAAAAATCCTGAGTCCGCGTTTGTTTTTTACTGCATGGGGGAAAGCAGAAACAGGGGGAAAGTACATGACGCAGGCATGAAGCGCGTCGCGATGCAGTCATTCGTCGTAACACGTGGCGAGCTAAGGCGTGGAAATCCACAGATGCGCCCCCAAAAAAAAGCGGGTTCGTATCTGCTATGAAGCCGGGATACGAACCCGCTTGATATGCAGCTTAGCGTTTCAGCTGCGACAGATCGCGCACCGCGCCACGGTCGGCGGAGGTGGTGAGTGCTGCGTAGGCTTGCAGTGCCTGCGAGACATAACGTTCGCGGTTCACCGGTTGCCATGCATCGCTGCCGCGTGCTTCCATTTTTGCGCGGCGGTGTGCCAGATCTTCGGCAGACACGCGCAGGTTGATGGTGCGGGCGGGAATGTCGATGTCGATCATGTCGCCTTCTTCCACCAGGCCAATCGCGCCGCCCTCTGCGGCTTCCGGCGAGGCATGGCCGATCACCAGGCCTGAAGAACCGCCCGAGAAGCGGCCATCGGTGAACAAGGCGCAGGCTTTGCCCAGTCCCTTGGATTTGATGTAGGAGGTCGGATACAGCATTTCCTGCATGCCGGGACCGCCTTTCGGGCCTTCATAGCGGATCACGACCACATCACCTTCGTGCACGGTGTCGCCCAGGATGCCTTCCACGGCTGCGTCCTGGCTTTCGAATACGCGTGCCTTGCCGGAGAATTTCAGGATGCTTTCATCCACGCCTGCCGTTTTCACGATGCAGCCTTTTTCCGCGATGTTGCCATACAGGACGGCGAGGCCGCCATCCTGCGAATACGCATGTTCGCGATCGCGGATGCAGCCATTGGTGCGGTCGAGGTCGCTCTCTTCGTAACGCTCGGATTGCGAGAATGCGACCTGGGTCGGCACGCCGCCCGGCGCTGCGCGGAACATCTGGTGCACGGCCTGATCGTCGCTACGCTTGATGTCGTATTTTTCGATCGCTTCGCCGATGGTCTTGCTATGCACAGTCGGCAGCGAGGTGTCCAGCAGGCCGGCACGCGCCAGTTCGCCCAGGATGGCAATGATGCCGCCGGCACGATGCACGTCTTCGATATGGAATTTGTCCGTCATCGGCGCGACCTTGCACAGGCAGGGCACCTTGCGCGAGATGCGGTCGATGTCGGCCATGGTGAATTCCACCTTGGCTTCATGCGCGGCCGCCAGCAAATGCAGCACGGTGTTGGTGGAGCCGCCCATGGAAACGTCCAGCGCCATCGCGTTTTCGAAAGCGGCCTTGGTGGCGATGGAACGTGGCAGGATGGAATAGTCGTCCTGTTCATAGTGGCGACGTGCCAGCTCCACGATCAGGCGGCCTGCGCGCAGGAACAGTTCCTTGCGGTCCGAGTGGGTGGCGACGATGGTGCCGTTACCCGGCAGGGACAGACCCAGCGCCTCGGTCAGGCAGTTCATCGAGTTGGCGGTGAACATGCCGGAGCAGGAGCCGCAGGTCGGGCAGGCGGAGCGCTCAGCTTCCAGCACCTCGGCGTCGGACTTGGTGGGATCGCCGGCCTGGATCATCGCATCGATCAAATCCAGCTTGATGACTTTCTTGTCATTGTTGACGACCTTGATCACCTTGCCTGCTTCCATCGGACCGCCGGATACGAAAACGGTAGGGATGTTCAGGCGCATGGCAGCCATCAGCATGCCCGGGGTGATCTTGTCGCAGTTGGAGATGCAGACCATCGCGTCGGCGCAGTGGGCGTTGACCATATATTCCACGGAGTCGGCGATCAGGTCGCGCGAGGGCAGCGAATACAGCATGCCGCCATGGCCCATCGCAATGCCATCGTCCACGGCGATGGTGTTGAATTCCTTGGCAACGCCGCCGGACGCTTCAATTTCGCGCGCTACCAGCTGGCCCAGATCCTTCAGATGCACGTGACCCGGCACGAACTGTGTAAACGAATTCACAACGGCAATGATCGGCTTGTCGAAGTCGCCATCCTTCATGCCAGTTGCGCGCCACAATGCGCGGGCGCCCGCCATGTTGCGGCCTTGGGTCGTAGTATGGGAACGGTAGGTGGGCATCAAGGGTCTCCTTAGAGCAGCATACGAAAAGCAGCTACTCTGCCGCGTTCAATAACGGGTGTCAAATATATTAAATGTGGCCGGCAGATATGCTGTGCATATCAATCCCGCTGCCCGTAATTAAGAGAGGACGCACCGGGCATCTTTCTCTTCACTCCGCCCCGGATGCTGCCTGGATATGGCGAATCACGCGGCAGGGATTGCCGAATGCCAGTACATCATCCGGTATGTCACGCGTGACCACGCTGCCAGCGCCAATGACGGAACGCGAGCCGATGCGCACTCCTGCCAGTATCAGCGCGCCGCCGCCTATCCACACATCCGAGCCTATCTCGATCGGCTTGCCGTATTCCTGCGATCTGCGCAATGTGGCGTCCAGCGGATGCAGCGGGGGCAGGATCTGCACGCCCGGTCCCAACAAGGTGTAGTCGCCGATCCGCACTTCGCACACGTCAAGGACAGTGCAATTGAAATTAAAGTAGACGCGTTTGCCGAGATGGATGTTGGTGCCGTAGTCGCAATAAAAGGGCGGCTGTATGACGGCTGTATCGCCGCCGCTTCCCAGCAGCTCAATCAGTGTGCGGCGCCTTTCCTCCTGATCGGATTCGCTCGCTGCATTAAGCCGTTGCGTTAACAGGCGCGCCTGTTCACGCTCCGCTACCAGTTGCGGGTCCATGGCATTGTATAACTCGCCAGCCAGCATTTTTTCCTTTTCTGTCTTCAAGGGAGTTCCCGGATTAATTACCTTTTGCGAATCATTATTCTCAGGGGAGATGAGTAAAAGTAAGATCGCGCCCGGTGAGGCGTGGTTCCGCTGGGGGCGGAAAATTACGGCAAATAAAACCCGGTGAGCCTGCCGGGTGGAATAACAGCGGTGCAGGTTCCCTTACTCGCCTGAAGAGGCGTTCAGAGATATCCCGTGGTCAGGAGGCCAAAACTAGGCTTTAATGACGTCCATGAAGGCTTTCTCGCTCTCTCCTGAAACGCGGTCAGGCCAGGCTCCCCTGCTGGTGTGCCTGGCGGCGATGCTGTCTCTGGCTGTTGCTATGGGGATAGGTCGTTTTGCTTTCACGCCTCTTTTCCCACTCATGGTCCGCGATGGCTTACTAAACGTTGAAGCCGGCAGTCTGCTGGCCGCCGGCAATTACCTCGGTTATCTGGTGGGCGCCTTGCTGGCGGCACAGATACGGGTGAAACCCGCAAGTTTGCTTGCCTTGGGCCTGATCAGCACCGTGCTTGTCACGGCCGCCATGGGCTGGTCTTCATCCCTGGTTTCCTGGGCCGGCCTGCGTTTCATTGCCGGTGTAATGAGTGCCTGGACCCTGGTTGCTACCAGCGCATGGGGCCTGGGCTGGCTGGCTGCAGTGGGGCGGCCGAACCTGGCCGGCGTGATTTTCGCAGGAGTCGGACTCGGCATTGTGGCAACGGGGATGTTTTGTCTTATTGCTGCCGTACGCGGAACCTCTTCGCTGGAAATGTGGGTGGAACTGGCAGCGTTGGCGACCATGGCGGTGCTGATTTCCCTG
The DNA here is from genome assembly GCA_023435945.1 of Pseudomonadota bacterium. Lineage (GTDB taxonomy): Bacteria > Pseudomonadota > Gammaproteobacteria > Burkholderiales > Burkholderiaceae_D > JAEZLB01. The sequence continues at coordinate 3,840 of JAEZLB010000129.1, forward strand.
GCCGTGAGCTGGCGGCTGCCGGCACCGGGAATTGGCACCAGGGCATCCGCATCGGAACCGCCCGTATCGCCAGCGCGTTCCGGCACCATGGGCATCATCTTCTGTTACAGCCTGTTCGGATTCGGCTACATCCTGCCGGCGACTTATCTGCCAGAACTGGCGCGGCAACTGGTGGATGATCCGCAGGTATTCGGCTGGGCCTGGCCCTTGTTCGGGTTGGCGGCAGCCTTATCCACCGTTGTGGTGGCCCGCAGCTTGAAGCATGTGAGCCGCCTTGGTCTGTGGGCAGCGTGCCATCTGTGCATGGGAATCGGTGTGCTCCTGCCCAGCTTATGGACCACGCTGGCCAGCGTGGGGCTGGCCGCCTTGCTGGTGGGAAGCACCTTCATGGTGATTACCATGCTGGGCATGCAGGAAGCGCGGGCCCGGCTTCAGAACAATGCGACCTTGATCCTCGGGCGCATGACGGCCGGGTTCGCATTAGGGCAGTTGATGGGGCCGGTGGTGTCCATTGTCATTGGCAGGTTTACTGCAGATCACGCCATTGCCCTGAACTACGCGCTGGCGCTGTCAGCGGCCGGCTTGTTTGCAAGCGCTTGTTATCTATGGTGGGAACATGCCACTTTGCCTATCAAGGAGCACTAATGAATAAGACGAATATGTCCAATGCCACGCCGCAGGGATTTGGCACCTCAACGTCGGAACGTTTGCCCATTCCCGAGCGCGATGCCATGAGCGAAGCCCAGCGGACAGCGGCAGATGCCATCATCAACGGTCCGCGCAAGGCTATCTTCGGACCTTTTGTTCCCCTGTTGCAGACGCCTGCGCTCATGGAGCGCATAGGAAAGACAGGAGAAGCGCTGCGGTTTGATGGGACCTTACCGGACAATATTCGTGAACTTGTGATCTGCGTCGTGGCGCGGGAAACCAATAATCAGTTTGAATGGCAGATCCATGCGTCGCTGGCGACCGGCGCAGGCATTCCGGTGCAGGCCGTCGAGGCGCTGGCAGCGGGAAAACGACCAACAGAACTGTCCGCCATAGAAACCTGCGCCGTCGATTTCACCACGGAGTTGATGCGCCGACATGGCGTTTGTGATGCAACGTATGCCGAGACGGTTGCCTATTTCGGAGATGCGGGAACGGTAGAGCTGACGGCGCTGATCGGTTATTTCGTCATGGTGTGCTGGATCATGAATGTGGCGCGCACGCCGGGTCCTGCCGGCTCGACCACACCGGGCCTGACAGGCTTCCCCGGATAAGGTTACCAGCGTCCCTGATAAGAGAACGTGGGTAATTGCCAGCCACGCCAGATCGCCAGCAGGCGCAGGCTTAATCCGACACCAAAGGAAATGACGGTATTCAGCAGGGGGTTGATGCCCAAGGCGCTCATTCCCAGGAAGAGAATGCATACGATCAGGGAAACGATGGCGTACAGTTCCTTGCGAAACACCACCGGTATCTGATTGCACAGCACATCGCGCAGGATGCCGCCGCAGATGCCGGTCATCATGCCGGAGATGATGACGACCACGGTCGGATAGTTCATTTCCAGCGCGACATCGCATCCGATAAGTGAGAACGCGACCAGGCCCAGGGCACCCAGTACCAGGAATGCGTGCCTCAGGCGATCGAGGTGGCGGGAGATGAGCGTGGTTATCAGTCCGGCGCCGACCACCAGGTAGATGTATTCCGTGCTTTGGGTCCAGACGAGAGGGAAGTGGCCCAGCACTACATCGCGTATGGTGCCGCCCCCCAGTGCTGTGACGAACGCGATAACGGCCACGCCAAAGATATCCATATTCCGCCGTCCCGCCGCCAGCGCACCGGACATGGCCTCGGCAGTAATGGCGATCAGGAAAATGGCGGTTATCAGCACGGGTGTTCCTTTAAGGGGTAAGAGGATTTGGGGAGGTTGGGCGCAAAGGGTGCTGAGCAGAAATCAAGCACGCTTTTGCACGCGGGATACTGCCTTGCTTTTCATCTGAAACTTGCCCTGTCGCCGTGCCTCTAGTCCGTAGTTCGAACGGCCTGTGAAGATTACCGCATTTTCTCCAATTATTCCGGCGTCAGCCGGACGATCCTGCCGACTTTCATGATCCCCTTTGGCGCGTAGACAACGCCGCCCTCCATGCGAAGCGTCCGCGCACCCCGTCCTCGCGGGCCAGTGCAGTCGCTTCGAATCCGGCGTTAAAGTATTCAGCAGGACGCAAAGTGATCGACGGGCACCTGCAAAATGCAAGGCAAGTGAGGGGAAAACAAAGGGGATGAACGCAAAGGCATTCACGCGGCATTCATGCTTTCTCAGCGAAACGCCACCTGCGTAAAGCCAGCGTCAAAAACGCCAGAATGGCATTATTTTCTAGTCATTTAACTGCAATAATCAACCAGAAAAGCAAAAATCTATATAATTGCCGCTTCCTCACACCAGAGCGCATCGTGGGCGCTCCTTGCAATGGAAGTTGCCTTATTATTCGGTCTCATTATTCTGAATGGCATTTTTGCCATGTCTGAAATTGCCCTGGTCACGGCGCGCAAGGCGCGCTTGCAAAAGCTGGCCGATGAAGGCGACAGCGCGGCGAAAGCGGCGCTGGACCTGGGGAATGAC
>JAEZLB010000131.1 GCA_023435945.1 Pseudomonadota bacterium
AGCGCACGCGCGAGATCGGCATCCTGCGCGCCATGGGTACTACGCGGCAGCAGATGCTGCGCGTATTCCTGACGCAGGGCGCACTGTTCGGACTGGGAGGATCAGTGCTGGGCGGTCTCGCAGGATATGGTCTGGTGGGAGCGTTCAATACCTTCGGACCCAAATTGTTCTATATCCCCCTGGATCCCTGGCTGTTACTGTTCGCAGCGGCACTGGCAACGCTGACCGGCATTCTATCGGCAGCCGTACCAGCGCGGCGCGCTGCTTCTCTCGATCCGGTGGAGGCCATCCGCCATGTCTAAGCTCGATGCCAACGAGGAGGTGCTGCGCCTGGAGAACCTCAGGAAAAGTTACAACGTCGGCAAACCGACTGAGGTGGAAGTACTGCACGGACTGAATATGCGCTTGCAGCGCAGCGACTTCGCCGCACTGGTGGGTGCCTCAGGCTCAGGAAAAAGCACGCTGCTCAACGTGATCGGCCTGCTGGACAAGCCCACGGACGGTGAGCTATTCCTGCTGGGCGAACCCACGCGCAACATGGATGATGCGAGGCGCACGGCATTGCGGGGCAGCGCAATCGGCTTTGTATTCCAGTTCCACCACCTGATCCAGGCCTTCACCGCCCTGGAAAATGTGCTGATGCCGCTCATGGTCGCCACCGGCAAACCAACGCAAGAACAGATAGAACGCGCCCGCGACCTGCTGGCCCAGGTAGGATTGCAGGGAATGGAACAACGCAAACCCGACCAGCTTTCCGGTGGCCAGCAGCAACGCGTGGCTGTCGCCCGTGCATTGATCACCCGCCCGGCCTTACTGCTGGCCGACGAACCCACGGGCAACCTCGACAGCAAATCCGCCGCCGAGGTATTCCAGCTATTCCGCAAGTTCAACCGTGAATTCGGTTGCGCAGTGCTACTGGTCACGCATGACCCGCGCCTGTCGGAACAGTGCGACCGTACAATCACGCTGGTGGATGGCAATATCAAAAGCGATGAGTCACGAGCTTAGTGCGGCTACAGCACTCAAGCATAGGGCCGGCCCAATAAACGCCATCACTCTCGGCAAGCGTCACAGGCACGGATTGCCGGCTTGAGCTGGCCGCCACCTTCATATTGATTTAATCCTTATCAAGCAACCTTCTGGCAATATCCCAGGCATCCGCTGCGGCATGCTTGTCACCGGCGACATGCGCCGCATCTATTGCACCATCAAGCAGAAGATTGATCTGCCGCGCCAATTTGCGCGCGCGCGCACCGTACTCCTCTTTCAGGATGTTCTCGATGTATTCCACGATCAATTGCTTGTGACGTGCAGCCACCTGATGAATGGGATTGTCGCGCTCATGGAATTCCGCTGCCGCATTGATAAACATGCAGCCATTAAAATCAGCCCGGCGAAACCAGGCCTCGTGCCACATGAAAAGTGCCTGTATCTTCGTGGCAATGGTTCTTTTCTGGTCCACCGCTGCCATCAAGGAGCTGCGGAAATAATCATCGCGTCGTGCCAGCACCTCCAGAATAAGATCCGTCTTGGAAGGGAAGTATTTATACAAGGTCATTTTCGCCACGCCCGCCTCAGCCACGATACGATCGATGCCGACCGCCGTATAGCCACCTTGCGCAAACAAGGTCATCGCCTTGCTCACCAGCATTTCTCGCTTATCTGCCATAGCCTTCTTCATTCCTGTTCCTTGCTGTTGATGGCATCCTGGTAAAAATCATGGGCAGCCAGATAAGGCAATGCCGGACCGCAGAAAAAAAGATTGCATCCCTAAATATTCCAACATAGTATACAGATCTGTCTATATATAACAGCGCCATTATACCGGCATCGATAAGAGAAGAAGTGCCCATATCGTTGACGGCTTCACTATTCCAGGGAAGACTCTGATGAACAACTATTTTTCCAAGATGCGTGGCGGTGCCGCATTACCCCCGCAACCTGCTTTGCGTTTGATCGCCATTGCATGGCTGGGCGGATTTCTTGCCATCTCTGCGGTCGGCCTACTCACCGACGTCAGCAGCACGCCACTGGTATTGGGCTCCTTCGGTGCAACTTGTGTGATGCTTTTCGGATTTCCCGACTTGCCCTTCTCACAGCCTCGCAACGTTATTGGCGGTCATTTCATTTCCACGCTGACCGGCCTCGCCTTCCTCAGCGTGTTCGGGCCGCACTGGTGGAGCATGGCGATGGCACTGGGCACGGCCAGTGCGCTGATGCTGCTGACCCGCACGGTGCATCCGCCCGCAGGCTCCAATCCCGTCATTGTGATGTTATCCCTTCCCGGCTGGCAGTTCCTGTTCACCCCTACGCTACTGGGGGCAATCATCGTGGTAACCATCGCGGTCTTGTACAACAACCTGATCAAAGAGCGTACTTATCCGAAATACTGGCTCTGATTCGCTCTCTGTGTATTCGGACTTTCGCAGCTTGAGCTTCGCCCAAGTCGAGTCCGGGAAAATCGAATAAAACCAGGCAGGGCGAGCGAAGTACGGACGGCTGCCCTCACCAGGAATTGTCATGGCTTCTGCTGCAGTTGCTCAAGATGGCTATGCAGGATACGCCTGATCTCCAGAATGGCCTCAGGTGTTTCCTGCACACTATGACCTGAGACGATGATTTTCTCGGACACGGCACCTGGCAAATGTGCGCTTTGATAGGGAACGATACCGTCACTCGACGCCTGCAGCGGTACATCGGGCGTGTCATTTCCTATGACGGAGTGATAGGGAATTCTCGGCGAGATCGGCAGGTCCGCCGCACGCGAGATGAAAGCATCCTGATCATGGAGGTTGGTGATGC
>JAEZLB010000138.1 GCA_023435945.1 Pseudomonadota bacterium
GGGTTGACGGTGCAATACCTGTTTCGCCGCACCTACCCCCTGAAAGGCGGGGAAACCATCCTGTTCCATGCGGCGGCCGGTGGCGTCGGGCTGATTGCCTGCCAATGGGCGCGGGCGCTGGGTGTCACGATGATAGGTACGGTCGGCTCCGATGAGAAAGGTGCGCTGGCGCTGGCTCACGGTTGCACCCATGTCATCAATTACAACAAAGAGAATTTTGTCGAGCGCGTCAAGGAACTGACAGGGGGGCGCGGCGTGTCGGTGGTCTACGATTCGGTCGGCAAGGATACTTTCATGGGATCGCTTGACTGCCTGGCGCCGCTAGGCATGCTGGTCAGTTTTGGCAGCTCCTCGGGTGCCGTGCCACCGTTCAGCCTGAATGAGCTGGCGTCGCGCGGCTCCCTGTTCGTGACGCGCCCCAGTCTCTTCAATTACACTGCCGGGCGCGAAGACTTGGACGCAATGGCAGCCGACCTGTTCTCCCTTGTGGAAAGCGGAAAGGTGAAGATCGACATCAATCAGCGTTACGCGCTGAAGGACGTGGCTCAGGCGCACCGTGACCTGGAGGCGCGCAAGACCACGGGTTCCACCATTTTGATCCCCTGATGAGAGCTGAGGTATAAAGTTGGACAATCACGAAGAGAAACCACCGCACAATCCCATGCAGCATCCGGACGAGCAGCCGGGCAGCATGCCCGACTCGCCGCGCTTCGGCCGCCTGCTGATCATACTCGTGCTGGCGGTGATGATGGTAGGTTTGCTTACTTTCGCATCCGAGGCATATTTCACACCATAGCCATGCGCGGCGGCAGTGCCGAAGTTGCCGCCTTCGCCATCCGGATGCCTTGTCAATGCGCGGATAAATGATGCTCCGTGCTGAATGTCTTTTCCTGGCCGGTGGGTAATTCGATACGGCGTGGTACTCCGCTGGTGCCAGGGAAGTCTTTGAAGGCGCTTTGTACCAGGTAAGGCATGACGCTGGCGAGGTTGCCATTGCGCCCTTCGCTGACGACATTCACATCAAAAAGATCGCGATTGTCTGATGCCTGGATGAGCTTGATATTCAAGCGGCGTGTGTACAGCACATACTGAAATTCACGCGGTTCGGTATAAGTGTAGGGCCAGAACGGGTCGCCAAAGCCGCCATAGCCACCGAACGGACTGCCCCAGTAGGGGCTACCCCAGTAGGGGCTATAGAGCGGGTAATAGAAGGCTGGGTCTACGGGCACCTGGTCAACAACACGCATATCGCGCGCATCCATGCCGTATTGGAATTTCACCTTGATTTGCGCCGCTGTGCCCGTGCTGGCAGCACGAAACCCGAGCTTGTCCAGGGCCTCCTGGATAAGGCTTTGATACGCGCGGTATTCCAGATTGTTTTGCTGCTTTGGACCGGGTTCAAAGGCATAAGTGGCGTGTTGCAGATTGGAGGGCCACTCGTGAAAAGTCGTGACTTCACTGCGTACCACGGGGGTTGTCGTGCAGCCCACCAGTATGGCCGACATGCAAATAGAAAAAATAATCAGCCAGGGTCGCATGGTGATTCTCCGTGTTTGTCTTCTTGCTCTAGACCGCATGATAAGAGTTTGGTGCCCGCCTTGCCGGGACCGGCGTACTTTCTTATTCTGCGCGCTACAGGGAACAGGGGTTCCTGAAAGAATGACACGTATCAATACTCTTGAGCAATAGCGACGCTCAACATGAAATTTCATTCGTGAAGAGGACGGGATTGGTAAAATGAAGATCTTTATTCCTCTTGCCTGGCACTTGTTATGCGGACTGATACACCCCCGACCATCTATCGTCTCGACTATACGCCGCCCGCTTACTGGGTGGACCAGATTGAAATCGGCTTCGATCTTGATCCCGCCGAAACCCGGGTGGCAAACCGCCTGACACTAACGCGCAACCCTGAAAGTAATACGGCAACCATTTCCCTGCATGGGGAAGAACTGAAACTGGTGGCGTTGCGCATGAATGGCAAGGCATTGTCCAAGAAGGACTACCGTATCGCCAATGGCATGCTGCAGATTCCGGGTGCGCCGGACAAGGTGGTGCTGGAAATCGAAACCATCACTCATCCTGAGAAAAACACCTCGCTGATGGGGCTGTATGTTTCCAACGGTAACTTCTTTACCCAGTGTGAAGCAGAGGGCTTTCGCAAGATTACTTATTTCCCTGATCGTCCAGATGTGATGAGCAGGTTCACCGTCATGCTGCGCGCTGACAAGAACAAATATCCGGTGCTGCTTTCGAATGGCAACCTGATTGAAGAAGGTGACCTGGGTGACGGACGGCATTACGCCTTGTGGGAAGACCCGTTCAAGAAGCCTGCCTACTTATTTGCCCTTGTCGCAGGTAATCTCGTCTGCCAGCAGCAGATTATCACCCGCAAGAGCGGCAAGGACGCGCTGCTGCAGGTCTGGGTCGAAGAAGGCAATCTCGACAAGACCCAGCATGCGATGGATTCACTGATCAACAGCATACGCTGGGATGAAGCGCGCTTTGGTCTGGAACTTGACCTGGATCGCTTCATGATTGTTGCCGTGGGTGATTTCAACATGGGGGCGATGGAAAACAAGGGCCTCAATATTTTCAATACCAAGTTTGTGCTCGCTAACCCGCGCATCGCCACCGATGTTGATTATGCAAATATCGAATCGGTGGTTGGCCATGAATATTTCCATAACTGGACCGGTAACCGCGTGACCTGCCGCGACTGGTTCCAGTTATCGCTGAAAGAAGGTCTGACGGTCTTCCGCGACCAGGAATTTTCCGCCGACATGATAGGCACGGATTCCGGCCGTGCAGTCAAGCGCATCGAAGATGTGCGCCTGCTGCGCCAGGCCCAGTTCCCTGAAGATGCAGGGCCGATGGCCCACCCGGTGCGTCCGGATTCCTACGTGGAAATCAATAACTTCTACACCGTCACCATTTACGAAAAAGGTTCGGAAGTGGTGCGCATGTACCAGACACTGCTCGGCAAAGATGGCTTCCGCAAGGGCATGGATCTCTACTTCGAGCGCCATGACGGCCAAGCCGTCACCTGCGACGATTTCCGCACCGCGATGGCAGATGCCAATGGCCGCGACCTGACGCAATTTGAGCGCTGGTACAGCCAGGCCGGCACCCCGCGCGTGCAGGTGCAGGCTGAATACGATGAGGCAAAACAGACTTATGCTTTAACGCTCACACAATCCTGCCCGCCAACGCCCGGCCAGCCTGAAAAGCAGCCTTTCCATATTCCGGTCGCAGTCGGCCTGCTCAATCGCCAGGGCCGAGATATACCGCTGCAACTGGAGGGGGAATCCTCGGCGGGCGAGAGCACCCGCGTACTGGACCTGACTGAAGCACAGCAGACCTTCCGCTTCGTGAATGTGAAGGAAAAACCGGTGCCATCGCTGTTACGCAATTTCTCGGCACCCGTCATCCTGAATTTCGATTACAGCGATGACGAGCTGGTGTTCCTGATGGCGAATGACAGCGATGCTTTCAATCGCTGGGAAGCCGGGCAGCGTTTCGCCACGCTGCGTATGCTGGATCTGGTCAGGCAGGTGCAGGCTGGTGCCGTGCTGGATGACCTGGAGTTCCCCGAGGCCGCATTATGCGAAGCCTTCCGCAAGACGCTGACAGACCGTTCGCTGGATGCATCCTTCCGCGAGCTGGCGCTGACGCTGCCTTCCGAAACCATGTTGTCGGAACAGGTGGAGGTGATCGATCCGCAAACCATCCATGCGGTGCGCCAGTTCCTGCGCCGTCGCCTGGCTGGGGCGCTGCGCGATGAATGGTTTGCCGCCTACGAAGAAAACCAGACGCCGGGCGAGTACAGCCCCGATGCCGTATCGACCGGCAAACGGGCGCTGAAAAATTTGGCGCTGAGTTACCTGATCGACGTGGATGACAGCGATGCGCATTATTGTGCGCAAAGCCAGTATGACCTCGCCTCCAATATGACCGATCGTGTGGCAGCCTTGTCAGCCCTGATCAACAGCAGTGCGCCAAGCCGCGAAGTGGCGCTGGATCATTTCTACGATGAGTTCAAGGGCGAAGCATTGGTAGTAGACAAATGGTTCTCGCTGCAAGCCATGTCCCGTACCACCGATGTCGGTGTGGTCAGGAGGCTGATGCAGCATCCGGCTTTCACACTGAAAAACCCGAACCGTGCCCGCAGCCTGATATTCAGCTTCTGCAATGGCAATCCCTCGGCTTTCCATGCGGTGGATGGCAGCGGTTATGCATTCTGGGCTGAACAGGTTATTGCACTGAACGCGATCAATCCGCAGGTCGCCGCGCGTCTTGCGCGTACAATGGATCGCTGGCGCAAGTACACGCCGGCTCTGCAGCAGAAAATGCAGAAAGCCCTGGAGCGTGTGGCAGGCAGCAGGAAACTTTCCAAGGACGTGCTGGAAGTAATCAGCAAGGCACTGGCAAACGGATAATACTGAATACAGAAGTCATCAAAAGGGATAAGCAGAATGAATCAAATCAGCCTCACGCGGCATCTGATCGAACAACAGCGGCTGCACAACAATATTCCGGGCGAATTGCGCCTGCTGCTGGAAGTGGTAGCGCGTGCCTGCAAGAACATTGGCTATTCGGTCAGCAAGGGAGCGCTGGGTGATGTGCTGGGTTCGGCGGAAAGCGAAAACGTGCAGGGCGAAGTGCAGAAAAAGCTCGATGTGATCGCCAATAACATCCTGGTCGATGCCAATGAATGGGGGGGTCATCTTGCAGCGATGGCTTCCGAGGAAATGGATACCCTGTATCCAATCC
>JAEZLB010000179.1 GCA_023435945.1 Pseudomonadota bacterium
GGTGGGCGAACGCGGGCACCTGTTGTCCGGCGGCGAGCGCCAGCGCATTTCGATTGCTCGTGCCCTGCTGATCGATCCGCAGATCCTGATCCTTGATGAAGCGACGGCTTCAGTCGACACCAATACCGAGCGCGAAATCCAGAAAGCGCTGGACAACCTGGTGCGCGGCAGGACCACGATCGCTGTTGCACACAGGCTGTCGACGCTGCGTCGCGCGGATCGATTAGTGGTCATGGATCGCGGCCGTATCGTCGAGATGGGCAATCATGACGAACTGCTGGCACGGCAAGGACATTTCTATCGCCTGCACCGTGCCCAGCTCGAAGATGCGGCAGCCAATGGCGGCTCGCCGGAGAGGGAGGCTGTATTGTGAGGACGTTCCAGCTCAGAAAAAACCAGGCCGGCGCCCTGGTCTATGCCCGCCCCGACCTGGGCATCGCCTTCGAAGAAGTGCAGGCAGTGCGGGCCTTCCCTGTCTCCGCACCCGGCCACGGCATTGCCTTGCAGGATCGCAATGGCAAGGAACTGGAGTGGATCAGCGATTTATCCTTGCTTGAAGAACCTGCCCGGGCCCTGCTGCTGGAAGCGCTGGCGCAACGCGAATTCATGCCGGAAATCCGCCGCCTGCATCGCGTATCCTCGCTGAATACGCCTTCGGTGTGGGAAGTGGAAACCGACCGCGGCATGACCAGCCTGACCTTGCAGGGCGAAGAGCATCTGCGGCGCATCGGCAACAATGCCTTGCTGATCAGCACCGCCGAAGGCGTGTGGTTCCTGGTCCGGGACATGCAGGCACTCGACGATTACAGCAGAAGGATGCTGGACCGGTTCCTCTAACATTTGCTTTAAGCTGAGCGCATCGGTCTCTCCGGTTTCGCCAATCACAGATTTCATGGAAAAAATACGTGATGACGAAGCCCGGACCGATGCGTTCATGTTTTACCCGGATCCCGGCACGATCAGATCAGGCTTTGTCAAGGCCGGTACGGACTGCTGTGCCATTCCCTAAAATTCTCGGATGCCGAAGCGCCAGTGTGGATAAGCACCTGGCCTGAACTTTCACAGGCGCTGTGCCCGTCTTCCCGTTACGCCAGATGTTCGCCGAAATTGGCAGGCGCCCCCCTCGCCTCTTGTCTCTTACTACCCACAGATCATCCCGGCATGTGACAGTGCGCCAAAGAGCACCGATGTGGTGGAGATATAATGGCCTGCTCGGGAATGCCTGCTTACCTTCCCCAGCGTCGTCGAACCGCGTGCCTTACCAAGAAGCAGCAGCGCTCAATGATTATGTCCAGTGAAACACTAGACCAGCTCTATCGCAATGAGGCACGTCGTGTATTCGCGACCCTGGTGCGCCTGCTCGGCAGCTTCGACCTTGCCGAGGAAGCGCTGCATGATGCTTTCATGGCAGCCGCCGAAAAATGGCCGCAGGAAGGAATGCCCGCCAATCCCGTCGCCTGGCTGGTGTCGGCCGGGCGCTTCAAAGCAATAGACCATCTGCGACGGCAGCGCCGCTTTACGCCGTGGGATGAGGATATTGCAGCGTTCGCGGAAAACATCATCGATGAATCCAGTGCCGCAGAACCCGGCGAAGAACTCGAGGATGACCGCCTGAGATTGATCTTCACCTGCTGCCACCCTAGCCTTTCCGAAGAAGCCCGCATTGCCCTCACCCTGCGAGAAGTCTGCGGACTGACCACCGAAGAAATTGCCCGTGCGTGCCTGGTGCCTGCACCTACGCTGGCACAGCGTATCGTGCGTGCCAAAAGCAAGATACGGGATGCCCGCATTCCTTACCAGGTTCCTGAACGTGACGAACTTCCCAAGCGCCTGGAAAGCGTGCTGCGTGTCGTGTACCTGGTGTTCAATGAAGCGTATTCCGCGACATCGGGTGACGCTGCCGTACGTATGGAATTGCTGGCTGAAGCGCTACGACTGGCCCGCCTGCTGCACGACCTCCTGCCAGACCCCGAAGTAAAAGGCCTGCTGGCCCTGATGCTCTTGCACGAATCGCGCCGCCCCGCCCGCGTGAACGACGATGGCGAACTTGTTCCCCTGGAAGAGCAAGACCGCAGTCTCTGGAATACCGATCTGATTGCAGAAGGCCAGGCACTGGCCGAACAAGCCTTGCGGTCGCGTCGCTTTGGCGCCTATACCTTGCAAGCCGCGATTGCCGCCGTCCATGCAGAAGCCAGTCAGGCACAACAAACCGACTGGCCCCAGATTGTCGGGCTGTACGATGTGCTGTTGCGCATCGAACCCTCTCCCGTCGTAGCGCTGAATCGGGCTGTGGCCATTGCCATGCGCGATGGCCCCGAAGCGGGACTGGCCCTGATGGAGCCGCTGATGAATGCGGAAGCACTGCGCCATTACCATCTCGCGCATGCCGCCAAAGCCGATCTGTGCCGCCGACTGGGCCGGTTCGCCGATGCGCGTACGGCTTACCAGCAAGCGCTTGCCCTGACTAAACAGGAGCCGGAAAAACGTTTCCTGACGATGAAGCTGACCAGCCTGCCGGAATAAAGTTTTTTAAAAATTTTCCCAGACCTTGTCGAATACCTTGCATACCGTTCGACTAATCAATGTGGAGCGCGGCTCCGCTTTCATCAACGACTTTGACGAAAGGAAACAATCATGCCCCATCCTATCGCTTACCTGAACTTTGACGGCAATTGCGAAGAGGCAATGCGCTTCTACGAACGTGTGCTGGGCGGCAAGCTGGAAAAACTGGTCAGCAATGCGGACACGCCATGGGCCAACGATGTACCGGAAGACCAGCGCCAGCGCGTGGCCCATGCCTGCCTGAGCCTGGATGGCAATGGTCAGCTTTACGGCGGCGACTGTTGTGGCGACCAGCCCTATGAAGGCATCAAGGGCGTGTCCCTGACGCTGAACTATGACACCACCGCAGAGGCCGAACGCATCTTCAAGGCGCTGGCCGAAGGTGGGACCATCACCATGCCCCTGCAAGCTGCATTCTGGGCCAAGACCTGGGGTATGCTGGTCGACCGCTTCGGTACAAGCTGGCTGGTCAACGGTGAACTGCAATCCTACTGAGGCCGATCCATCAAGGAGCACAACATGGCTGAACTAAGCCTGACGGCTTTGCTTACTCTCGATGGCGTCATGCAGGCTCCCGGCGGTCCCAATGAGGATGTGGAGGGCGGTTTTCCTTATGGCGGCTGGGCATTCCCGCATTTCGATGCCGACATCGGAAACATCATGGATGACATCTTTCTGCGGGCCCATGCCTTCCTGCTGGGACGCAGGACCTACGACATCTTTGCCGCTTACTGGCCGCGTATCCCGAACGAAGGCAATCCGGTCGCCGAGAAACTCAACACCCTGCCCAAGTACGTGGCAACGCGCAGCCAGGCGTCATTCGAATGGCATGCATCAATGCCGGTACACGACGTGGTGCATGAAGTCACGGCACTCAAGGCAGAACATGAAGGGGAGATCCAGGTCCACGGCAGTATCGACCTGGCCCAGACTCTCATGGGCTACGACCTGATCGACGAATACCGGCTGCTGATCTTTCCGGTGACCCTGGGACAAGGCAAACGACTGTTTGAGCGCGGCACCCTGCCTGCAACATTTTCACTGCACCACAGCTCCATTACCAGTGCCGGCGTAATGTACTGCGCCTATCGCCGCGCGGGCGCACTGCAGACAGGGTCTTTCGAATTGCCGGAGTAGCGCTTCCGGCAAGAAACCGGGCAACACAATCTCACTCACTTCTCGGAGAGGAAAATGAAATATCTGTGCCTCGTCTATCTGGACCAGGAAAACTGGAGTGCCTGCCCGGATGGAAGCTGCTTCAACTATGCGCAACAGTTAGTAGAAAGCGGACACATGCTTGCTGCGGAGCCGCTGCATCCTACACATACTGCCACCACCGTGCGAGTGCGCAACGGGCAGATGTCGCTTTACGACGGCCCTTTCGCGGAAACCAAGGAAATGCTGGCCGGCTTTTATCTGATCGATGCAATCGACCTGAATGAAGCAATCCGCATCGCCAGCGGTATTCCTCCGGCAAAGTACGGCAGCATAGAAGTGCGCCCGGTACGTGAGCTGGTGCTGGATAAGAAAGCCGCGCATGGCTAGGCTGAGAGTACATGGTTTTGCCCTCTCTCTCGATGGCTTTGGTGCTGGTCCCGCGCAAAACCTGGATCATCCCTTGGGTCTGGGCGGCATGGCACTGCACAACTGGCAATTCAACACCCGGACCTTTCAACGCATGCTGGGCCTGAAGGGAGGTGAAACAGGTATCGACGATGACTTCGTCGCGCGCGGCCTGGAGAACATCGGTGCCTGGATCATAGGCCGCAACATGTTCACTCCGGAGCGTGGCCCATGGCTTGATGAGAACTGGAAGGGCTGGTGGGGCGACAATCCACCTTATCATGTGCCGGTCTTCGTGCTCACACATCACCCCCGCCCCGCCATTGAAATGGAAGGAGGCTCGGTATTCCATTTCGTGACCGAAGGCATTCATGCTGCACTGGACATGGCCCGGCAGTCTGCCCAAGGCAAGGACGTTCGCCTGGGTGGTGGAGTCTCGCTCCTGCGGCAGTACCTCGAAGCGCAACTAATTGATGAGATGCACCTGGCAGTGGTTCCGGCCCTGCTCGGCAAAGGGGAACACTTGTTTACCGGGATAGCCCTTCCCAAACTGGGATACCAGCAGCTTGAGCATTGCACCACTCCCAATGCCATGCATGTTGTTTTAAAGCGGTTATAAAGCAAGGAACGCTTTCCTGACCGGCCGTGCTGGCTTTGGTAAATGTCATTGATTCCGGCAGGAATGAGTCAGACGCCGAATGGTTTGTCGAAATCGGGCTTCGCCGTTCGACTAATTAAGGCCAATACCGGCATTACTCACCGACAGGAGAATCAACATGCCCAGTACCATTCGCCTTCATCGCGTCCTCCAGGCCCCACCTGAGCGGGTTTATCGCGCATTCCTCGACCCTGACGCACTGGTTAAATGGAATCCTCCCAACGGATTTACTGGCACGGTCCATCATCTGGACGCCCGTGTCGGCGGTTCCTACAAAATGTCGTTTACCAACTTCACCACGGGAAAAAGTATGTCCTTCGGTGGGGAGTATCTTGAACTGGTGCCCAATGAACGCATACGCAGTACCGACAAGTTCGATGACGCCAACCTGCCCGGCACGATGCAACTCACCCTCAATTTGAAGAAGGTATCTTGCGGAACCGAGATGGAAATTATTCAGGAAGGCATCCCTGATGCCGTGCCCGCCGAGTCTTGTTACCTGGGCTGGCAAGAGTGCCTTACCCTTCTGGCAAAACTGGTCGAGACCGAGGTTCCCGATGATCTGTAGCGTCTGGCTATATATCTCCTGAAAAAGCAGAGACGGTTCTGCAGAGCCTGCTCTGACGCCAATATCGCAGCACCCAAGTCAGATTGGCATTATGTGACTTCTCATAACAATTCGCTCCAGGAGGCCCCATTGCGCCCACTTCGTTTTTCAATCAACGTCACATTGGATGGATGCTGCGATCACCGTGCCATCATCCCGGACGAAGAAATGCACCAGCATCATGCCGGAAACCTCGCCCAGGCGGATGCGCTCCTCCTGGGCCGGGTCACATACCAGATGATGGAGGAAGCATGGCGGCCGGTGGCAGCAGGCACAAGGCCGGATTGGATGGAGCCATGGGTAGAGCCCTTCGCCCGGACTATAGACGCAGCTAAAAAGTATGTTGTTTCGAATAGCTTGCAGCAAGTCGACTGGAATGCGGAACTCGTTCACGGGAATTTACGCGAAGCCGTTCAGCAACTCAAACGGCAGCCGGGCAAAGGACTGTTTGTGGGAGGCGTGAAGCTCGCGCTGGCCCTGACGGAACTGGGATTGATCGATGAATACGAGTTCATGGTCCATCCCAAACTGGCTGGTCACGGCCCGACCTTGTTCGCGGGACTCTCCAGACCTATTGATCTGGAACTCGTGGGCCGGAAGGAAATCGCTTCGGGAGCAGTGGTGCTGCGGTATAAACCCAAGCAACCGGTGGACTGATGCCCTGTTCAAAACCATGCCGCTTTAGATACGCTCCTACTGCGTATGGCAGGTTATTGCTGCGGAGTATTACCGGTGATAGGCTCTGACATCCTGAATGAAAAAGCGGGTGTAACTAGTCCTCCCCCTACTCCTGTGGACTTTCGTGCCTTGCTAATCTCTGCCTTTCGTAAAGTACGACCACGCTCCCTTCCTTTTTATTGTGCTTGCGGAGTCAGTCCTCAGATCAAGGAGATCACATCATGAAACCCCGGCTCTCGGTCCTCACCCTCGGCGTAGATAACCTGGAACGCTCGTTACGATTCTACCGCGATGGCCTGGGTTTGAAGACAGAGGGCATTATCGGACAGGAGTTCGAACAGGGTGCGGTCGTATTCTTCGACCTGGAATCAGGAGTGAAGCTCGCGCTCTTTTCACGGCAGAACATTGCTCACGATGCGGGACTTCCGCAGCAGCCAGCGAGCGCCACCGAGTTTACGCTTGGGCATAATGTTTCATCGGAAGCCGAGGTGGATGCGGTCATGGAGCAAGCCCGACAAGCGGGAGCAAGCATCGTGAAGCCTGCCGGCAAAACCTTCTGGGGCGGCTATGCGGGATACTTTCAGGACCCGGACACCCATCTGTGGGAGGTCGTGTATAACCCGCATTTGCTACCGGCAGACACTGTATGATGGTTTACAGACGATACTCACCGGAAAATGGACAAGAAAAAAGCCGTCCCAATCAACAGAACGGCTAAAGCGAGGACAGCTTAATCGCGCTTACTGAGCCTATCTGTACCGCTAAACGACAGTAACGGTGCCCGCACTGGCCGAATCAAGCAGGTGCCGTACCTGGCTGGCCAGTGAACCGAACAACCTTTGCGCAATGCCGCCGGAGCCGGACTGGTCACCCATCAGAATCAAATCGCAGTGAAATGCGCGGGAGATCCTGACGATGGTTTCCGCACTCCTTCCTATTTCGACATGCGTGTAGAAAGGGACATCAGCGGCCGTCAACACTTTCCTGGCGGCCTTCAATGAATCCTGCCCTTCCTCGATCTGGTACTGGCGCACATTCTCCTCCGGCAGAAGTTCTGCCACACGAACAGACAAGCGGGGCTGCACGCTCAGCAGATGAATGCGTACACCCTCCAGTTGGTACAAATCGATCGCTTTGCCAAGAGCAGCCTTCAATTGCTCAGCGGTCGTATGAATGGTTACCGGAACCAGTATCACGTTCATAAGCAACTCCTGTAAAAGATGAGATGAGGTAGAAAGCCCGCCATTTAGCTTGCCTCTATCTCCACCCCACCCTTTGGCGTGCGTGCCTGCAGGCGTTTTCCGATCATCACGACAGTGACCGCCCCCAGTGCCGGAATCACGTAGTGAAGATTTTGATGCGCTTCCGTCCAGGCATGGATAGAAGGATCGCTGAATGCCATTTCACCTGCCACCCAACCCAGCAATGCTGCGCCGATGGTAATGATCACCGGGAAGCGCGACATCAGCTTGAGGATGAGCGTGCTGCCGTAAATGATCAGGGGAATGCTGATGGCGAGGCCGACGACGAGCAGTACCATGTTGCCTTTTGCAGCAGCTGCAACGCCAATCACGTTATCCAGGCTCATGACGATATCGGCAATGATGATGGTCTTGATGGCAGCAGTAAGATTGGAATGCCCTTCCATTTCTTCTTCCCCCTCTTCACCCTTCAGCAGATTGACACCGATCCACAACAACAGGGCTGCACCAGCGAGTTTGAGATAAGGCAGGCTCAACAGGTAGACTGCGCAGAAGGTCAGCGCGATACGCAATACAATGGCACCCACGCTGCCGAACATGATGGCCATCTTCTGCTGCTTTGGCGGCAGCGAGCGGCAGGCCAGCGCAATGACAACCGCATTATCGCCACTGAGCACGATATTGATCATGATGATCTGGCCCAGGGCAATCCAGAATTCAGGTGTACTAAACATGGTCTCGATGTCTCCTTATCGTTTGAGGAATCGGGAGTGCTTCCTTGGTATCGATAAGGATAAAGACCGATACTGTCACCGCCCTTTCGATCATCTGACAGTTTGCTGTCAGCATCCTTACACCACGCTTACAACAACAGGGAAAGCAGGAAGATGCTAGCCGTGAGAGGAGATGGTTGGCGCGCTGACGGAATCGGCAGGAGGAAATACCACGGAAAAAGTATTGCCTATGCCATCGAAGTCTTCTTCCAGCGAGATCTCGGCCTTGTGCAACGCCGCAATCTCGCTGGCGATTGCCAGGCCCAGACCGCTACCTTCCACCTGGCCCCCCAGTAATCGGTGAAACCGCTCGAAAATGCGCTTGCGCTCCTCCACCGGAATATGCGGACCATCGTCACTGATCGACATCTTGGGGCGCTCGCCGTCATCCACCCGGACCGTCACTCTCCCTTCGTTCTGGCTGTAGCGAATGGCATTGTCGATCAGGTTATTGACCAGCTCCCGCAGGCGATAGGGCTCGCCCTTGATCATGACCGGCCGCTCAGCCCCTTCGAAGCCGAGATCGACATTGCGCTTGATCGCCTCCGGCACCCAGTCCATGGTGGCATCCAGCACCAGCGCGTTGAGATCCATGTCCTGCAGTTTCAGGTTTTCCACGGCCGCCGGCTCATTGCGTGCCAGTGACAGCAATTGCCCCACCAGCCGCGACAGGCGATCCACGCTGATATAGAGTTGGGCGACTGAATGCCGCATGGCCTCGGGGTCGGTTTCGCGCAGCATCAGTTCGATCTGCGTCTTGATGCCGGCCACCGGGGTTTTCAACTGATGCGAGGCATCTGCAATGAAACGGTTCTGGAAGTTGAGCGTCTTTTCCAGGCGCCGCAGCAGATCGTTCACCTCATCCAGCAGCGGACGGACTTCTTCTGGCACCCGCGCCATGTCGAGCGCGCTGAGGTCCAGGTGGGAGCGATTGGATACCGCCTCCCGCACCCGTTGCAAGGGACGCAGGCAATGCCTGATGCCGAAATAAACAGTCACGCTGGCCAGCACCACCAGCAGCAGTTGCGGAATCAATACGCTGGCAAGGATGTCGCGGGCCAGTCGTTTTCGCTTGTTGAGCGTTTCCGCGACCTGTACCAGCACCGTGTCCGTAGGATCGTCCTTGTTGAGAGAAGCCCGCAAGCTCACTACCCGAACCGGCTCGCCATTCACCACGTCGTTATAGAACAAGGTGCCGCCGCGCCACAGCTGGGCAGGCGGCGCACTGAAGGATGCATTCGCGCTGATCAGCTGCGAGCGGTCATCCAGCACCTGGTAAAAAACATGATCATCCTGATCGACAAACAGGATGGGACTCTTGTCCTCCGCGAGATTCAATCGAGGACGTCCGTCTTCGTAGCGTACCTGCAGCAGCACCTCGCGCGCGATTTCCTGCAGTGAACGATCGTAGGCCTGATTGGAGAACTGGATGGAGCTGGAGGAGGTAATCACCGTATCCAGCACCAGCAGGACCAGCAGGGGTCCCATAAGCCATACCAGCAGCTTGCGCTGCAACGAGAAATCAAGCCACCGCATCGCCCTGCTCCAGCAGGTACCCCATACCCCTTATTGTGCGGATATTGCAGCCGTAGGGTTCCAGCTTCTTGCGAACGCGGGACACATACACCTCGATCGCATTGGCGCCGACCTCATCGCCCCAGCCATACAGGTGATTGACCATGCTTTCCTTGCCAACCACGCGGCCTTCCCGCATCAGCAGCAATTCGAATACCGCCAGTTCACGTGCCGACAGCTCTATAGGCTGGTCGCCATGAAACAGGCGACGGCCCGCCACATCCAGGCGCAGCGAACCATAATGCAGATCGGGCGTCGAGCCGCCATGCCCGCGGCGCAGCAAGGCCCGCACACGCGCCTCCAGTTCCGGCAGGTCGAAGGGTTTGGTCAGATAGTCATCTGCACCGAGATCCAGGCCACGCACCCTGTCTTCCAGCGCATCCAGCGCCGTCAGCAACAGCACCGGCACTCGCAACTTCCTGCTCCGCAGTCGCTTCAAGACCTCAAGGCCGGACAGGCCGGGCAAGCCCACGTCCAGCACCACCAGGTCATAGGTAAAACCCAGCAGCGCGCTATCGGCCTTCTCGCCGTCATTCACGACGTCAACCGCATAGGCAGCCTGTGATAGTGCGCGGTAAAGCGCGTCAGAAAGGGTTTGATCGTCCTCTACCAGCAAGATGCGCATAGTTTGATGCCAGAGTTAATGGAGGGAAAATGCGGGCGGATCATTCTAGCTCACTATGCCAGCGCAACGCTGCCCCGGCATATACATGCGATGACCGGCTACAACGATCAATCGCAACGCAACTGGCGCAGCGGGCCATGCGGGACGATTTGGCCTGTTTTCCATTGCCTCCATATCCACTTCGCCAAGGCATCTTACCTTGCATGTCAGGGAAAGCGGGCGGCCCATTCAACATGCCTTGTGCTCCATCCATGCCAGCAAGATGCCTGCCCGGTAGAATATGGCCACATGACCTCTTTGCCTGCTCCCTTGAACGGCCTGCCGCCGGTGATCGATGAAAAAATCCAGGTACTGGTACTAGGCAGCTTCCCCGGCGAGGCTTCACTGGCCGCTGCCCAGTATTACGC
>JAEZLB010000210.1 GCA_023435945.1 Pseudomonadota bacterium
ATTGATCAGTCCGGCGGCTTGCAGACGTGTGGCCGGTAAGGGGGCGGCGGCAGTCAGCATTTCCATCGCAAGCTGGCGCGGCAATCCCTGAGCAAGAAACCAGGACGCACCGCCATCAGGTTCCGGATCTGCGCTCATGGCGCTGGACTGACTGGCAACCACCAGGTCGCTAGCCAGCATCAGTGACAAGGCAGGCCCGTTGATTTGTCCTTCCTCTGCCGCGATTACCGGGTTGGGGAAGGACTGGATGGCATCTTCCCAGTCGCCGAGATGATCAAGTAGCGGTTCGGGCAAGGCTGCCGCAGCAGACAAGCGGTCCAGTGGGATAGCGAATCCTTCCAGTCCATTCAGCACCACGGCCGCGAGTGAACGATCGGATTCGGCCGTCGACAGTGTCTCTATCACTGCGGCATGCATGTCGGGTTGCAGCAGCGAGGTGGGATTGGTGCCATTAAAGGTGAGAACCAGCGTGGCGCTGTGCCGGGAGGTTTGTAGTTCTGCGGGCATAATGGAGAAATCCTGTTATGGAGTCGCTAATACTATACGGATTCGACAGATATGCGGAAGATGAAGGATTTTATTGAGAGACCCACACACCTTGCACAATTATGCTCAGGAGTTTGTTTTTGCCGACTGATTGAGCTGCCAGATGTCCGGCGTCAGGATGGCAAACAGCCCTAGTTTGGCATTGCGTTTAGCCAGCTTCAGCAACGCCTTGTCCTTAGTAATGAGAACGGACGCTTGCGCATCGCGTGCCAGTTGCATGAATTTCTGGTCTTCACGGTCCTTGCAGACAGGCAGCGCGATATTGTCGTGCTTTTCCTCCGGCGCTAGCAGGGTAATCAGCGCATCGAAACGGGCCAGCGCCGCTTCCCGGCTATCCGCGTCGAGTGGCAGATGCGGATAGTTCAGTACGAAGGCATATTCCTTGCGGCAGTCCGCGCGCGTCACGGCTTGCAGGCTGCCATTGTTGAGCGCGTCGAGCAGCGGCTGGTAGCGTCTGTCGCAGAACACGAACAAATCCAGGCACACATTCGTATCTATTACCGCGCGATTAGGTATCATTGTCGTCATTTCGTTGTGGATGTGCCCATGCTGTTTGTACTTTCTCCCGCCAAGACCCTTGATTATGACACCTCTTCTTCCACTTCACGCCATACGCTGCCGGATTTCATAGACGATGCGGCCGAACTGATCGGCGTGCTGAAAGCCAAGAGTCCGCCCGATATCGCCAGCCTGATGAGCATCTCCGATCCCCTGGCGGCGCTTAACGTCTCTCGTTACGCAAGCTGGTCGCCGATTTTTACGGCAAAGAATTCCAAGCAGGCGGTGCTGGCATTCAATGGCGATGTGTACGAAGGCCTGGATGCCTCTTCGATGAGCGAGGCGCAGTTGGATTACCTGCAACAGCATTTGCGTATCCTGTCTGGTTTGTATGGCGCCTTGCGCCCGTTGGACTGGATGCAGCCTTACCGTCTGGAGATGGGGACAAAACTGGTCAATGGGCGCGGCAAGGATTTGTATGCATTCTGGGGCGAGCGTGTCACGGATGCCCTGAATTCAGTGATTGAGGAGTGCGGCTATTCGGCACTGGTAAATCTCGCCTCGGAGGAATATTTCAAGGTGGTCAAACCCAAGTACCTGAAAGCGCCGGTCATCACGCCAGTGTTTGAAGACTGGAAGAATGGCGCCTACAAGATTATTTCCTTCCATGCCAAACGTGCGCGCGGCCTGATGATGAGGTATGCGGCCGAACAGGTGGCTACTCATCCGGAAGCGCTGAAGGCTTTCGACAGCGAAGGTTACGTTTATGACGAGAAGGCCTCCACAGAGCTGGTATGGCGCTTCAGGCGGCGCATCGCCTCCTGACGGTCAGGAAGCGATGGCAGGGGCGGAGCGACTTAGCCGCGCTCCCGTGGGATCAGGGTGGTGTTCGGAAAATTAAGCAGTAGTACGCGTTCTGCATCATCGCGCAATTGCGTCAATCCCAGCGCCTGATAGGATTGCACCATGATGGCCAGTGCCTGTTCTGCGGCGGCGGTTTGCTGATGATTCTTCACCACCTCCTGTGCGCGATTGGCTGCGGCGACATAAGCGCCGCGACGATAATAGTAGTTGGCGATGTTGACCTCGTACTGTGCGATGGCCTGGACTAAGGTCGCCATGCGCGCGCGCGCATCATCGGCATAGGCGCTGTCGGGGAAGCGCACTACCAGTTGCCTGAACGAGTCGTAGGCCTGCTGCAGCGCAGCCTGATCGCGCTGGCTCTGATCTTTGGCGGCGAAGAAGTCAAAAAATTCGGTAAAGAATTCAGCGCCCGGTTCGTCGAGATAAATCAGGCCGCGCAGGTAATACATGTAGTCCGCGCGCACATGATTCGGATGCAGGCGCAGGAAACGCTCCACGGCGGCCAGTGCCTGTGCCGTTTCACCCTGACGGTAATAGGAGTAGGCAACCTCGATTTGTGCCTGCTGCGCATACAATCCAAATGGATAACGCGATTCCAGTGATTCGAAATACGTAATTGCCTGCTCATAATTCCCGCTCACCATTTGATCGCGGGCTTCCTCGTATAATCTGTCAGCCGACCAGTTGCGCGTCGGATCGATAGGATCGAGGCTGCAAGACGCCAGGAACATGGCGGCGGCAATCGAAATCAGGAACTTTTTTTGCATGGAATTCTGCGCAAACGCATCCGGGACAGGGTGATCGCCGAATTATAGCCGATAGGATTTATTGTGATACCAAACGAAACGCCGTTTTTGCCTGAGAACCAGACCGAGCTGGAGCCGGATGAGCTGGAAGAGGGGGAAGCCCCCGGGGCGGCGCCTATCGAAATACGTACTACGGACGATGTGTGTGGTATGCGGCTGGACAAGGCGCTGGCCGGTTTCCTGCCACAGTATTCGCGCAGCCGCCTGCAGCAGTGGATAGATGCCGGTCTGGTAACAGTGGACGGGGCACCTGCTCGCGCCAAGGCCACGTTATTGGGTGACGAGCTGATTCGCGTACTGCCGCAGGCCTCGCCCGAGCAGCAGGCCTATGCGCCGGAAGCGATGCCGCTGGATATCGTATTCGAGGACGAGAGCCTTATTGTCATCAATAAGCCCGTTGGCCTGGTGGTGCATCCGGCGGCTGGCAACTGGTCCGGTACCTTGCTGAATGGTTTGCTGCATCATGCGCCTGCGCTGGCAGGCGTTCCGCGCGCCGGCATCGTACACAGGCTGGACAAGGATACCAGCGGGTTGATGGTGGTAGCCAAGACGCTGGAGGCGCAGACTGACCTGGTGAGGCAGCTGCAGGCCAGGAGTGTCAAGCGCGAGTATCT
>JAEZLB010000276.1 GCA_023435945.1 Pseudomonadota bacterium
GGGATGATGCGACAGAAGGAATGAATAGCGCCAATGCCATGACGGTTATGCACGTGTTGGTGAGCGCATTAACGACAAAGACAATCGGAACCGCAATCCTGGGGCCGGGTATCAAGCCTCAGGCCCGCACATTGATTTCCTTTCCGCCTCCCCTCTTTTCCCTTGATTTCATTCATTCAGCATGGAGGGCTTTTAAAAAAGTTGGATTTGGTGCTATAATTGCGCCTCGCGCGGCTGTAGCTCAGCTGGATAGAGTACTTGGCTACGAACCAAGGGGTCGTGGGTTCGATTCCTGCCAGCCGCACCAGTTTTACCGAGGTAATTTAACGGGCTAGTGTTTTACACTAGCCCGTTTTTATTTGTAGCGACATTTTCTTTCCCGCACACTTGTACTGAATGGCCGCAGCCGGATGCAGGAGCGCTTCATGTTAATCATTACCCCGGCAGTTACCGTTCCCGATCACGAGATCGATATTCATGCAGTTCGTGCGCAGGGGCCAGGCGGCCAGCATGTCAACAAAGTCGCCTCTGCCATTCACCTGCGCTTTGATGTGGCTCGCTCATCGCTGCCCGAAGCCTGGAAAATCCGTCTTTTGCAACTCAAGGATCAGCGCCTGACGCGGGAAGGGGTGCTGGTCATCAAGGCCCAGGGCTCACGCAGTCAGGAAAAAAATCGCGAAGAAGCCCTGCAACGATTGCAGAGCCTGATCAAAAATGCGATCACTGAACAGCGCGAACGAATCCCCACGCGCCCCAGTCGCAGCGTCAGGAAAAAGCGGTTGGAGCAAAAGCGCGCGCATTCGCAACTCAAATCCTTGCGCACCAAGATACACAACTAGGAATACAGGAAAACGGCTTTCTATCGGGGACGATACAGCTCCCGCCCGGCCTCATTGATTTCATGGCGCAGGGCTCGTCGCTGCTCCGGACTGAGGCGGTTTTCCTCGATTCGAGCAGGAATTACAGGAATCCATTCCTTGTAGGCAAGTGGCGACGCCCTGTCGGGACCATCCCCTATGCCAGCACCATAGCCCACCTCCTCGGCATGCGAGTCAGCGCCTTGTCCGGCAGGATTTCCTGCGTATTGTGCGGCCGCGAATTCCACTTCCGGTTCCGAGCTGGCAAAACTACCCCCCATGCCAAGTAGAGATAACATGGATATACTGATGCTTCGTATCAACGAGTTCATCATGACGCCTTCATAGATAGATGACTGTACGACGATATATGACTACAGTGTAGGGCGACCTGTTGGAAGGGGAAATCACTCAGGGGTAACGTCTGTAACTCTTTGTAATGGACTTGATTGAAATATCTCAATGACTGTTCCTGTGCACTAAACTACCGACTATGAATACCACCACCGAGACTAAAAGCGATAACGCACCCCGGCCAAAAATTCTTGTTGTCGATGATGACATTCGCCTGCGCGATTTGCTGCGCCGTTATCTGACCGAACAAGGTTTCCAGGTTGTTACGGCTGAGAATGCACCCGCCATGAATAAATTGTGGCTACGTCAGCGTTATGACCTGCTGGTACTGGACCTGATGCTGCCAGGTGAAGATGGATTGTCGATCTGCCGCCGACTGCGTGGTGCAGGTGACAACACTCCCATCATTATGCTGACGGCAAAAAGCACGGACGTGGACCGCATCGTCGGCCTGGAAATGGGTGCGGATGACTATCTGCCCAAACCCTTCATTCCACGCGAACTGGTGGCCCGAATTATTGCCGTACTGCGCCGTAAGGCACCAGAGGAGGCACCGGGCGCACCATCGGAAGCACCCGAGACTTTTGCCTTCGGCGATTTTGTGCTGGATCTCGGCACGCGCACACTGCGTAAGAATGGGGAACTGATTACACTGACCACCGGCGAATTCTCGGTCCTGAAAGTGTTTGCCCGCCATGCACGGCAACCCCTGTCGCGCGAGAAGCTGATGGAAATGGCGCGTGGCCGCGAATACGAAGTGTTTGACCGCAGCCTCGACGTCCAGATCTCCCGGTTGCGCAAGCTGATTGAACCCGATCCTTCCAATCCGCTTTATATCCAGACTGTCTGGGGTCTGGGTTATGTTTTTATTCCGGAAGGCCGCCCGCGCTGACTGACGATACTGTTTCTTCATGCCCCACACTTTGCCACGACTACGCCTGTTAAAGAAAGGGCAATTCTGGCGTAAACGCCTGGGCTGGCTTAAAAGCGGATTGTTCTGGCGCACCTTTGTCCTGCTGGCGTCCATGATCGTGATCAGCATGGCGGTGTGGATCACCAGCTACTGGTTCGTCGAACGCCCACCCCGTGCACACCAGGTGGCGGCGCGCGTCATTTCCATGGTGACGATCACCCGTTCCGCCCTGCTGCACTCGGCGCCGGATATGCGGCGCGAGTTGCTGTTCGACCTTGCCAGTAACGAAGGCATACGCGTGTACTCGCGCGAGCCCACGGACTCCATCGTTCCTCCGTCCGATACCAGCCTGATGCCGCTGGTTACGCACATGGTCAGGGAAAGACTGGGCGACAGCACCCAGTTCGCCGACCAGGTGAACGACATCACCGGTTTCTGGGTCAGCTTTGATATCGAGGACGACCAGTACTGGCTGATGCTGGACCGTCAGCGCATGGTAGGCACCGCCGGTGCGCAATGGCTGGGATGGGCTGGCGCGACGCTGTTGCTGGCACTGCTGGGCGGCGTATTCATCTCGCGCCTGATCAACCTGCCGCTGGCACGGATCGGTGCCGCCGCACGTGCACTGTCACGCGGTCAGACGGTTCCTCCGCTTCCCGAGGAAGGCCCGGGAGAGATCCGTGAAATGAACCGCAACTTCAATCAGATGGTTGAGGATCTGGAGCGTCTGGAAGCCGACCGCAATGTCATTCTTGCCGGCATCTCGCATGACCTGCGCACACCGATTTCACGCATGCTACTGGAAGTGGAGATGGCCGGCCTGCCCGAGGACGCACGTCGCGGCATGCAAGCCGATCTCGCGCAAATGGAAGCCATCATTGCTCAATTCCTGGATTTCGCAAGGCCGGGAGACAGCGCTCATTTCAACCC
>JAEZLB010000294.1 GCA_023435945.1 Pseudomonadota bacterium
GATTTCGAGATGATCATCCAGTCGATGCGCAACTGGAGCAGGAGCTTTCTCAAGTGGGCACTTGTGCTGGACGAAAATCGCGGACCCCATCTGGGTGGATGCAATGACTGCAGTCCGGTTGTCACCATCAATAGTACGACCGGAGCGTTGAGCTACGACATCGATTACTACACGATCGGACAATTCAGCAAGTATGTACTTCCCGGCGCTACGCGCATTTACTCGACCAATCCCACCGGCATGGTCAGTGCGGCATTCCAGAACCCGGACGGCTCGAAAGCATTGATCGCTTTCAACGATACCGCTGGCGACAAGGAGTTCCAGGTGGTGTGGGGAAGACAAAGGTTCCGATACACGTTGCCGCGCTATAGCGGCGGCACCTTCACCTGGAACGGTACGCAGTCCGAAACCTATCCAATTCCTGCCACGACGAAAATTCAGTCATCCAGTTATGACGATATATTTGCCCTGCAGACTGAGACGACTTCGGATGAGGATGGCGGCTATAACCTGGGCTTCAGCATCAATGACGCCTATGCGAGATACAACAATATCGATTTTGGCGACGGCGTTACCGATGTGCAGGCACGGGTTTCCAATGCCGCCGGTGCACGCAGCGGCAGTACGATTGAGTTCCATCTTGACTCGCCAGGCGGGCCACTGATCGCGACGGCGCCAGTTCCGGATGCGGGCGGTTATCAGAGCTGGACAACGGTAATCAGTCCGGTAATCGAGGAGGTTACCGGTATCCACGATGTGTACATTGTTTTCAAAAGCAACGGTAGTGCCGGCAATGTGAACTGGTTCGAATTCCGTTGGTCCCAACCTTCTCGGAACCAGTGGATAGAAGATGGTGTTACATGTCGGATTCACTGCCAGCGCAGTCGCTAGTTCTGCAGCAATAGGTTTTATTGAGGATAGATCGATATGAGACGGATACAACATGTTCGGCAAATGCGTCTCCTTTTTCGGGGTGCATGTAACGCTCATGTCTCTCTCACCCTGAATATCAACGCCTACCCAATCCAGTACCGCGATCCCCCACAGGTTATCCCGCCAGGAATCCGCTGTGTGTTTTGAAGCTTTACTTTTTATGGATATATTCTCATGGCTAACACTTCTTTGAACAAGCTTCGCTCCGAACTGCTCGATTCCCGTTTTGGTTCGCTCGACATTAGAAAGGCTGCAGCGACCGACAAGTTTCCGGAAGACGAGATGCGTGCCGACGTTATTTATCAGATCATCAAGGATGAATTATTCCTTGATGGGAATGCGCGGCAGAATCTCGCGACCTTTTGTCAAACCTGGGACGACGACAATGTCCACAAGCTCATGGATTTGTCAATCAACAAGAACTGGATAGACAAAGAGGAATATCCGCAATCGGCAGCAATCGACATGCGTTGCGTGAACATGGTGGCCGACTTGTGGAATGCACCTAAACCGTCTAATGGAAAAGCGACGGGGACCAATACCATCGGCTCATCCGAAGCCTGCATGTTAGGCGGCATGGCAATGAAGTGGCGCTGGCGCAAGAAAATGGCGAAGCTTGGCAAGCCGACAGACAAGCCCAACCTGGTGTGTGGGCCTGTACAAATTTGCTGGCACAAGTTTGCCCGTTACTGGGATGTGGAGATACGCGAGATTCCCATGGAGCCGGGACGCCTGTTCATGGATCCCGACCGCATGATAGCCGCATGCGATGAGAATACTATTGGCGTGGTGCCGACCTTTGGGGTGACCTACACAGGCAATTATGAATTCCCGCAACCGCTGCATGAGGCGCTCGACAAACTGCAGAAAGAGAAGGGGTTCGACATCGACATCCATGTTGATGCTGCTAGCGGCGGATTCCTGGCACCCTTTGTTGCACCGGACATCAAGTGGGATTTCCGTCTGCCGCGTGTGAAATCGATCAGCGCATCCGGCCACAAGTATGGACTGGCGCCCCTGGGCTGTGGTTGGGTGATCTGGCGCGATGCCAAGGAACTGCCCGAGGAACTGGTGTTCAACGTCGATTATCTCGGCGGAGAAATAGGCACCTTCGCGATCAACTTCTCCCGCCCTGCGGGACAGGTCATTGCGCAGTACTACGAGTTCCTGCGTCTGGGACGCGAAGGATACGCCAAGGTGCAAAGCGCAAGTTATCAGGTGGCTGCGTACCTGGCAAAGGAGATTGCGCCGCTCGGCCCCTATGAATTCATTTGTACCGGCGATCCTCAGACCGGTATTCCTGCTGTTTGCTTTCGCATCAAGGAGGGCGAGAACCCCGGCTATACGCTGTATGACGTTTCCGAGCGACTGCGCCTGCGCGGTTGGCAGGCACCAGCGTTTGCACTAAGCGGCGGCGTGTCCGATGTGGTTGTCATGCGCCTGATGTGTCGGCGAGGTTTCGAAATGGATTTCGCCGTGTTGCTGATGGAAGACTTCAAGGCCGCGCTGGCCTATCTGCGCCAGCATCCGACGCTGGGCGGCATCGCCCATGACGACAGCTTCAAACATACTTGATCAAGGTCCTCATCATGTCCAGTCATCCTCCCAGAAAATCATCACCGGCGGCATCGACCAAGAAGCTCAGCATCTTCACGCTGGTCGTCATGAATATCGTTGCCGTGGTGAGCCTGCGCGGCTTGCCAGCGGAAGCGGAATACGGGCTCAGTTCAATTTTCTACTATCTCTTCGCCGCCATATGTTTCCTGATCCCCGTGTCTCTGGTGGCAGCCGAACTCGCCACCGGATGGCCGGAGAAGGGGGGCGTGTTCCGCTGGGTCGGGGAGGCCTTCGGGACGCGCTGGGCGTTTCTGGCGATGTGCATGCTCTGGATCGAAGTGACAGTATGGTTTCCGACTGCACTCACGTTCGCGGCTGTCTCACTGGCGTTCATGGGACCTGATAAGAACTTTGACACCGCGCTGTCGGGCAATAAACTCTTCGTGCTGGCGATTGTGCTGGCCATCTACTGGCTGGCGACGTTCATTGCCTTCCGCGGCATTGCCACCTTCGCCAAAGTGTCCAAGTGGGGCGGTATCATCGGTACGATCATCCCGGCGATTATCCTGATCGTGCTGGGATTTGCCTATTTGTTCGGAGGAGGCAAGCCGCAGATCGAATTGTCAGTTGATAAGGTCATGCCCGATTTTTCCAACTTCCGCAACATCGTACTGGCTGCGAGTATTTTCCTGTTCTATGCCGGTATGGAAATGAATGCCATCCATGTCAAGGAAGTCGATAACCCGAATAGGAATTATCCGATCGCCATCATGCTGGCCGCAGCAGGCACGGTAGCAATCTTTGTCCTCGGCACCCTGGCAATCGCTTTTGTCATCCCCCATGCCGACATCAACCTGACCCAAAGCCTGCTGGTAGCTTATAACGATATGTTCCAATGGGCTGGATTACAGTGGTTGAGCCCCATCGTTGCTGCTGCACTGGCTATCGGCGTGCTGGCTGGGGTCGTTACGTGGGTGGGTGGACCGTCCTCAGGTTTGCTGGTGGTTGCCAAGGCGGGATATCTGCCACGCTGGTGGCAATACACGAATGCTCATGGCATGGCCGTGCACATTCTCCTTGTGCAAGCGGCTGTCGTATCGCTTCTGGCGATCCTGTTCGTGGTTTTGCCTTCGGTGCAGGCCGCTTACCAGATCCTCAGCCAGCTCACGGTGATCCTGTACCTGATCATGTACCTGCTGATGTTCGCTGCGGGGATTCATTTGCGTCGCAGCCAGCCCAACCGTCCGCGTCCTTACCGGGTACCTGGTGGCAACGCTGGCATGTGGATTATCGGCGGCGTGGGCTTCGCCGGATCGCTGCTCGCATTCGCATTGAGCTTCGTGCCGCCAGAGCAGGTCAAGGTAGGAAGTCCGACGATGTATGTCAGTATTCTAGTCGGTCTGTCCATATTCTTCGTTGCTATGCCGCTCTTGATCTATGCCAATCGCAAACCGCAATGGAAGGACGAGAACAGTGACTTTGCTCCCTTTACCTGGGAAGAACAAGGCGTACTGCGAAGTAAAGCCGGCAAGTAGTCCCCATGGCCACAACGCGGTGACATCTGTTCAAGGGTGGCATCGCGTTTCCAGATTTTTGCCCGGACGATAACCATGACCATCGATCAGCAAGTTCTCGCCGACGCCGTCAGAGATGCCCATGCTCGGTTCTCGACGCTGCGAGGTGGCGCCAATGCCAGCTACATTCCTTTCCTCGCAAGTGTACCGTCGGAGTTGGCGGGACTGGCAGCGGTAACGGTCGAAGGAAACGTCGTCGAAGCCGGCGACAGCAGTTACAAGTTTGCTATCGAATCCATTTCCAAGATATGCACGCTGGCTCTGGCAATCGAAGATTTCGGACCCAAAAAGTTACACGAGAAAGTGGGGGCAGATCCAACCGGCCTTCCTTTTGATTCCGTGATCGCACTCGAACTGCACAAGGGCAAGCCACTCTCGCCGTTGGTAAATGCAGGGGCCCTGTCCACCGTCAGTCTGATCAGCGCCACGGACAGGGAGGCGCGCTGGACGCGCATTCTCGAGATGCAGAGTCGGTTGGCGGGGCGACAAATTGCCTTATCCGATGAGATCAATCAGTCGGAACAATCCACCAATTTCCATAATCGTGCCATTGCCTGGCTGCTCTATACAGCCGGCAACATGTATTGCGATCCCATGGAAGCCTGCGATGTCTATACGCGTCAATGTTCAACACTGATTGACGCTGTCGATCTTGCCACCATAGGCGCAACGCTTGCCGCCGGAGGCATCAATCCGAGGAATAGCCAACGCGTTCTCGCTGCTTCCAACACGCCTTGCATACTGGCGGAGATGACGATGGAGGGCTTGTATGGCAGATCCGGCGACTGGGCATATACCGTCGGCTTGCCCGGCAAGAGTGGTGTGGGGGGCGGGCTTCTCGCAGTGGTGCCGGGCGTGATGGGGATTGCCGGTTTTTCACCGCCGCTGGATAGGGCAGGCAACAGTGTGCGCGGGCAGAAAATGGTCGCGGCGGTGACGCGGTCGCTTGGCTACAACTTGTATCGTGGAATCCGCACCTAATATGAGCGACCCTACTTCTCAGAAAAACAAGTCCTTGTCCATCTGGAGCGTTGCTGCGCTCGGTATCGGATCCATGGTCGGTGCCGGCATCTTTACCCTGCTTGGGCAAACCGCATTGCTGGTGCATGCCGAAACCTGGATCTCGTTCCTGCTGGGTGGTGTCGTCGCGCTGTTCTCCGGCTATTCCTATTCCAGGTTGAGTGCCCGTTATCCGAGTTCCGGCGGCATCATTGATTTTTTTAAGCGGGGTTTTCCTTCGCAGCGGACCGCGCTTGCCCTCTCGCTGCTCTACGTGATAACTCTGGTGCTGACTATCTCCATGGTTTCGCGTTCCTTTGGCGCTTATGCGGCAGCCTTGCTGGGAGAGCCGAAATCACCTGTCCTTATCGGTCTCTGCGGCGCGGCCATCCTGCTGGTGCTGACTCTGGTCAACGCCATAGGAACGGGTACCGTCGGACGGATCGAGCTGGTCCTTGTGATCATCAAGCTTGGTATCCTGACCGCGCTTGCACTGATCGGCGCGACAACTATCAAGCCCGAACTCCTGCATATCCAAGGGCCATTTCGAAGCGAGGCGTTGATCTCCAGCGTCGGTCTGACATTTTTCGCCTATTCAGGCTACGGCATGATGGCGAACGCAGCGGGCTCCGTTGCCGATCCGGCGCGCACCATGCCGCGTGCCTTCATGCTGGCAATTGGCGTTACGATCACACTGTACGTTGTGTTGGCAATCGTCCTCCTGGGTAATGTCCCGCCTGCCGAATTGGCACGATATGGCGATACCGTCCTGGCAGAGGTTACCTATCCGGTGCTTGGGCAAATCGGCGTCGTCGCTGTTTCCCTCGGTGCGCTGCTGGCAACATCTTCTGCCATTAATGCCACCTTGTTTTCCGCACTCAACATCACTGCCGAGATGCAGAATAAAAGGAGGGTCTGGCGGGAAGCTAATTCTGGTTTTCTGGTGTGTGTCGGTTTCGCTCTCGCATTTACGCTTACACTTAACCTTGGTGCCTTGGCAAATGTAGCCAGTGCCACCTTTCTTCTCTCCTATCTTGCCGTCTTCGTAGCGGCCTGGAATCTGCGCAAGGAGATCGGCGCCTCGCCGGCATTGCTTGCAATCGGCTTTCTGCTCATGGCGGGTGTGTTCTGCACGTTCCTGTATGGCCTGGCGCGAAAGGGATGGCTTGAAATCAGTCTGATCATCGTTGCCGTCATCGGTAGCTGGCTTTTGGCTATGTGGATGCAGCGACGGGAGTCATAAAAAAGTCCGAGCACTCAAGTAGAAGGCTGTACCCACATCGACCTGGCGTGTCGAGCACGTGAGTTGTGCGAGTGAGTAGAGGCAGCGCCTCCCCAAGGCGATCAACCGGCAAGTTTCACCAATGCAGCTGCCAGTCGGGATGCTTCCCTCAGCCTGGATGCGCCGGCACTTTCATGAAAGTCGTGTTTGCCACAATGCTCGATGAGCGGTTGTGGAACGGATCGTGGTGCCGCAAGACGTTTGGGATTCGGGGCCCTAGTGTTAAGCCTGGGGGAAAGCTATGAACACCGTTGCATTTCCTGCTTGGTGTCATATTTTACGGAGGGGGGCTGTGCCGAAACGCATGAACATTCGCGGCTGGAAGTCAGGAATAGAAGTCGGCCTCGGCTTGTTTTCTAACGCCTATGCAGATTGCCGTAATGGGAAAAGTCCCAATAAAAAGTCCGCGTCCTGAAGGACGCGGACAAAGCTCGGTACAACCAACTCGCGATTGCTGCTAATTATTTATGTTAGTCACCTGCGGTGACAGCGTGTTGATCAACATTAAGCTCATGTTAGATCCCGAACATAAAAATTACTAAAGCATGGCGGGATGTTGCTGATTAGGCAGCAAGAGTTAGGGGGAACACCCAGCCGGAGTCCTCGTAATCCGGACCGTGTCTTTTTTATGCATGTGCTCCTAAAGCTCAGCATGCTCATATTGCTTTTATCTTGATTGAGGGCTTTAGTGACAGATGCCATTCGTAAAAAAAGCCCACTCTGCCGGAAGGCAGAATGGGCGTTACACAGACAGTCCGATTGAGGTGAACTGCTTCAATGATTATAGATATGGGTGCGGTGAATATGATGATATTTTGTTTGTGAATTTAGCAAATTCGGTATGCAGTGTTGTTTTTTGTAACGATTTGAAATGGCTGTACCGGAATCGAGAGAAATAAAAATCATGTTTCCGGCCGAAAGGAGCCTTAGGAATTGGGAACGAAGCGTCATTTAATGATGCCTTGCTCAGAATCGGTGTCCGTGCAGGAAGATAAGCGGCCGCGCTCTTTGTCATGCTGAAAGTGTAGAGAGCGGAGGCTGGCAAACTATATGTGCAAACGCAGCACATGAATTTTGCCTTTGCAGAAATCGCGATATGCGCGATACACCGAAGCGAGGATTCCGCATAGGAACATTCCCGAGAAAAAAAACCATACGTAAAAAGCGAAGTCTGGGTGCAATTGGGTACTCCGGGAAGGCTGGTACAGAGG
>JAEZLB010000334.1 GCA_023435945.1 Pseudomonadota bacterium
CAGTGTGAGTGGTATATGCGGCAATGCAACGAAAAATGCACCCAGCAGGAATTCTTTCCATCCCAGGTCACCCAGCGCCCAGGATGGCCATTGCAAGGTCAGCTCAATCGCCGCCAGCTCCTGCAGCAGCGTTGGTGATTGCGCCACAGCAGTTGCTGCGCCGAACAATAGCAGCACCACCATAGCGGGTATTTTGCGACTGCCAAGCAGCAGCAGGGTGGCTGCCAGGGCAATGCCGCCGACGATCCATCCCTGCGCCATCATTCTTATGCCTTCCAGCATGAAGCTGAAGCCCAGCCCGAGGATAATGCCCTGTGCCACCGGCCTGCCTACCAGCGACACCACGCGCCGCGTCATGCCGGTCACCCCCAGGAGAAGCCAGGTTAGCCCGGTCGCCAGCCCGGCGCCATAGACCATGTCCGGTGTGATAGTCAGTGTTTGTGCGGCCTGAGTGGTGGCGATGGCACCGGAAGCCTTCATGGGCTGGACGGGGAAAGGGGTGCGGTAAAACAGGCCCGACGCAATCTTGGCAAATCCGAATGCGTACAGCACTCCCACCGGATTCATGTCCAGCAGGGTGATATAAGCCACCACAAAGGGAATCAGCGTACCCAGGTCGCCGAAAGCGCCCGCCCACTCGTAGCGGTCAAAACGGTTTCGGGGTTTGATGGCAGGCGATTCCGGGTTGGCAGTGGAAGTATCCAGATGATCCATAGAGGCGCACCTTTCCGCTGTCACTTTTACGGGTTGAAGGAGTGTCCGGAAAAATCATTATCGACGCCAGCCCTCAGGCAGCGTCCCCAGCGACACATTTTTGGCAAGTCAGGCGACCTGCTTCTTTGCCTCGCATTGTAATGTAAGCTGCTGCGTTTCCAGACGGATTCGTGTCGCGCCCGGCAGATTCATCAAATCCCGCTCGTGTGACGCAATCACCAGGCTGCAGCCGTCGCTGACCAGTTGCGGGATCAGTTGCATCACGTGTTCGCGTGCCTCGCCGTCAAGACTGGCAGTGGGTTCGTCCAGCAACAGTATCCGCGGACGCAATACCCGCGCCCGCGCCAGCGCCACGCGCTGCTTTTCTCCGCCCGATAATGACCTTGCCGGCAGCTTGCGCAGATGAGCGATGCCCGCCCATTCAATCGCATCATCGAGCCGCTCTTGCATTTCCTGCCGCGACAGCGCCATCCCATGCAGGCCGTAAGCGACGTTTTTATCCAGGGAGCGGTCAAACATCACCGGATGCTGATGCACATAGACGATCTGGCGACGCAGTACTGATGAGGCGGGGTAAAGCGACACCGCCTGCCCTTGATAAGTCGCGCTTCCTATCGCCGTGGCAGGCTCCAGTCCGGCGAGTATGCGCAGCAACGTGCTTTTACCCGCGCCATTCGGTCCGCTCAGCGTATAGGCCGTCGCGGGAAGAATGGCAAAGTGCGCTATCCGGAACAGGCAGCGCTCGCCGAAATACTTGTCGAGCTGGTTTATCGCAAGCACTGCGTTATTCATAAGGACCTCGCTGTCCTGGCATCACCCTGCGCCAGCATCAGCAAGGCATTCAGAATCAGGGCGATGGCCATCAGCACCATGCCCAGCGCAATGCCTTGCGCGAATTCGCCTTTGCTTGTCTCAAGCGCGATAGCCGTCGTAATGGTGCGGGTCTGGCCTTCGATATTCCCACCTATCATCAGCGCGCCACCCACTTCCGCGATGATGCGTCCGAATCCGGTAATGACCGCAGCCATGACGCCAAACCGCGCTTCATGCAGGATGGTGAACATCACACCCAGACGCGAAGCGCCCAGCGTGATGGCCGTTTCGGAAAGGCGGGGGTCGGCCGCCTGTACCGCGGCCAGCGTAAAGGCCGTTAATACCGGCATGGCAATCAAAGCCTGGCTGGTAATCATGCCCGCCTGCGTAAACAACCATCCCATGCTTCCCAACGGCCCCTGGCGCGACAGCAGCATGTAGAGCAGCAGGCCGATCAGCACCGTCGGCATGGACAGCGCCGCCTGCGACAGCCAGATCACGATACGCCGTCCCGGAAATGCATAGGTCGCGATGCCGTATCCGATCACCACTGCTACCGGCGTCGCAAACAGCAGAGCGATGAACGTGGTCTTGACCGATACCCACACGATCTGCCATAGGGCAGCGTCGCCGGATATCAGCAGCCAGAAAGCATCCTGTATGGCCTGAGTCAATTGCATGCGTTAGATAAGCTGCTCACTAAAAACAAATACCGGCATGGTGCCCATGCCGGTATGCGATTCATCCCCCAGCGTCGTTTATTTCTTTGCGGACGGGAAGAAAATCTGCTGACCATCCACCTTGAAATCGGCAATCATCTTCTGGCCTTCGTCAGAAGTGATCCAGTCTACCAGTTGCATCGCGCCTTGGTAATTGGCAGAAGGATGCTTCTGCGGGTTGACTGCGATGATACCGTACGGGTTGAACATTTTCTCGTCACCTTCGACCACGATTTCCAGGCCGGTGCGTGCGCGGTAAGCGATATAGGTGGCGCGGTCAGTCAAGGTATAGGCTTGCATTTCGGCAGCCATATTCAGCACCTCACCCATGCCCAGGCCGGCCGATACGTACGCCGCACCCTGGGGCTGTGCACCGACTTGTTTCCAGTAATTCTTTTCCATCTGGTCGGTGCCGGAGTTATCGCCACGGGAAATAAAACGCGTTTTGCTGTCGACGATTTTTTTCATCGAACCGATAACATCCTTGCTACCCTTGATGCCAGCCGGATCGCTCTTGGGACCGACGATGATGAAGTCGTTGTACATCACGTCGCGGCGATTCACGCCATGGCCTTCGGCGACAAACTTGTCTTCCGAAGGACGCGCATGAACCAGTGTCACATCCACGTCACCGTTCTTGGCCAATTCCAGCGCCTTGCCGGTACCCACCGAAATGACGTGTACCTTGCTGTTGGTTTTGGCTTCGAAGGCCGGCAGCAAGTGTTTCAGCAGACCGGAGTTCTCGGTGCTGGTGGTGGTGGACAGGCGGATAGTCTGCTGCGCAAAGCTCAGCGGTGCCAGCAGGGACAAGGCCGCAAAGGCGGAAATGAGTTTAAGACTGAGTCTACGTTGCATGGTGACCTTTCAGGTAAATGGACTTTCAAACCAAGGCTGAGGTGCCCGCTTGAGATGTGCTCTGTGATGCGTATGGTAAGTAACAAGCAGTAACGCAGCAATATGAAGGGTTTTCCCAAAAGATCGGGACATTGAGCCATCTTTAATAGGCAATTTAATGCCTATTAAAGATGAAATTGAAGACTTATTTTGTGTAGGGGTACGCCCCTGTCTAACCGGCGTCCCCGCCGGTGACGAAATGACGGGACCCATCCCAATAACGCAATAACCATTGCAATAGGGCGATGGCATCGCCCCACCCCATGAATCCCGGCTGCCCATCCTGATCGAACAACAAATGGCCATCGAGGCGGCTATCGATGATCAAGCCATCGAAACCCGCCATCGGCATATAACCGGACTCCAGGCGGAAACGATTGCCGTTCAGGATGGCGTCGCAGGCATGGTCGAGAAACTGGATTTCCGGCGTGCGCATCGCAGCCATGTCGTGCGCTTTTAAGAACATGCCCACCGCGAGCAAAGCATTTCCGACGACGGTAGACAAATACCTTTGCTGATGCGTGGGCGCGATGTCGAACGAATACCCGGCAAACACTTCCAGCTCAGTTGATGCCCGCTCCTTGGATGCCGGCCTAGCTTGCGCGGCATCGGCCACGATATGGCCTACCGAACCCGTGTCGTGCAGCGAGTGGCGACGTGAAGGCAGCAAAGCCTGCCCGGTTTCGAACGGGATCGGCGAAGCGGGCGACACCGCTGCCGCCAGAGCCGGTGGTAAGGCTTGCAGTTGCGCCTTGATCAGATCGATTGCCCCTGGTATGCGACTTCATTGCTCATTTTGGTCATAAGAACCACCTCCGAAAATGTCACAAAAATTGCGGCAGGGCTTACGCCACTGCCGCAACCAGATTCCGCATGTGAACGATTGCTGCTTTATGCAGAGAATGAATGTACTGAGGCAGCTTGTTATCCTGCTTGCTGCAATCAGCTTATCCCGTGATACCGGACGATAATTTTTCTTTGTTCAGACGAATCGATTCGAGCACGATGTCTTTCAGCCCGGTGCCACCGTGCTGGTCGACATGCTCCAGCAGCGCACGACGCATACGAGGCTCCCAGAAGCGTTTCAGGTGACCCGAAATTTCTTCCAGCGACTGGCTACGGTTCTTCATGGTTTCGAAAAAATCGCCGATCTGATTGGCCATCGTGACCAGATTTTCTACGTTATTGCCACGCATTTCTGTATTCCTCTTAGACTGATATTTCCCGCAACAGGCGATGACCTTGTGCGTAAACGACATGACTGTTTTGCCGCGTGAACCCCACCAGCGTGACATTGCTGTCATTCGCCAGTTGCACTGCCAGGCTGGTAGGTGCCGATATCGCGGCCACAAACCCCACTCCCATGGTGGCGGCTTTCTGCACCATTTCGTAACTGGCGCGGCTAGTGATCAGTACCGCCCCAGCTGAAAAATCCAACCCTTTACGTGCCATGGCGCCGATCAATTTGTCCAGCGCATTGTGCCGACCCACATCCTCGCGTACCAGCTCAACCCCCCCCTGCGCATTCATCCATGCTGCCGCATGCGTTGCGCCGGTATACCGCTGCAAGCGTTGCTGCAACTTCATCGCAGCCATGCCAGCATGCACCTGGGCTTGCGTAAAACTCGCGGTGCCTGCAACAGGTTCCGGTCTGCGTATCGCCTGCGCCAGGGTTTCGGTGCCACACAAGCCGCAACCAGTGCGTCCTGTCAGATTGCGACGTTTTTCCTTCAAACTCACGAAACGCTCCGTTGCGATACGCAGTTGCACCTGTATGCCATCACATTGCTGTACCACTTCGCAGTCATATAGCTCCGATGCCTTAGCAAGAATGCCTTCGCTCAACGAAAAACCCAGCGCAAAGTCTTCCAGGTCATAAGGCGAAGCCATCATCACTGCATGGGAAATACCGTTGTACTCCAGCGCAACCGGCATCTCTTCAGCAATCGTGTCTTCACACAGGCGAGCCTGATTGGCTTCCCATTTTTCAACCGGAAGATTGACCAGCGCAGCACGTTCTTTTTCCGTCATTGCATTCATGTTGCTGCCTGAAGCGAAGTCATCATTCGTGGTGGTCAGGGCCTTGCGGCCCCGTCCATGCCTTTACTTGGCTTCGGCCGATTCCGCACCCAGCGGAATTCGCTCGGTACTGGCCAGCTCAAGCTGCTTGGTGTTGAAGCGATTGTAAGAACGCTGCCATTCAGACGGCTGGGTAACCGGCATCACCTGCACCGCCGTGACCTTGTACTCAGGGCAGTTGGTCGCCCAGTCTGACGAGTTGGTGGTGATCACGTTCGCACCCGATTCCGGGAAGTGGAAGGTGGTATAGACCACGCCCGGCTGGATGCGCTCGGTCACGTCCGCGCGCAATACGGTTTGACCCGCACGCGATTCGATACCCACCCAGTCGCCATCCTTGATGCCGCGCTCTGCTGCGTCATCCGGATGAATTTCAAGACGGTCTTCGCTGTGCCACATATTGTTGAAGGTACGACGGGTTTGAGCACCCACGTTGTACTGCGACAAGATACGGCCGGTCGTCAGGATCAATGGATAATCCTTGTTCACACGTTCACCGCTACCGAAGAACTTGGTCGGGATGAAGCGGCCTTTACCACGCACGAATTCCTGCACGTGCATGGTTGGCGTGCCTTCCGGTGCTGCATCGTTACAAGGCCACTGGATGCTGCCGCCCAATTCTTCGATGCGCTTGAAGGAGACGCCACGGAAGGTCGGGGTCAGTGCCGCGATCTCGTCCATGATCTCGCTGGGGTGACGATAGCTCATCGGATAACCCAAGGCATTCGCCAGCATCTGCGTGACCTCCCAGTCGGAGTAACCGGCTTTGGGTGGCATCACTTTACGCACGCGGGAAATACGACGCTCCGCATTGGTGAAGGTGCCGTCTTTTTCGAGGAAGGAAGAACCTGGCAGGAATACATGAGCGTATTTCGCGGTTTCGTTCAGGAACAAATCCTGCACCACGATACACTCCATCGCTTCCAGCGCAGCCGTTACGTGCTGGGTGTTCGGGTCGGACTGAACAATGTCTTCGCCTTCGCAGTACAGGCCCATGAAAGTGCCATCCAGAGCGGCATCGAACATGTTCGGAATGCGCAGGCCCGGTTCCGGATCCAGTTTGCAGTTCCACAGCGCTTCGAATTCAGCACGCGCGGTAGTATCGGAAACGTGACGGTAACCTGGCAGTTCATGCGGGAAGGAACCCATGTCGCACGAACCTTGCACGTTGTTCTGGCCGCGCAGCGGATTCACGCCCACGCCTTCACGACCGATGTTGCCGGTTGCCATCGCCAGGTTGGCGATACCGATAACGGTGGTCGAACCTTGGGCATGCTCGGTCACGCCCAGGCCGTAGTAGATCGCTGCATTGCCGCCGGTGGCGAACAGGCGTGCTGCACCGCGGATGTGTTCCGCAGGTACGCCGGTTGCGGCTTCCACGGATTCGGGTGAGTTCTCTTGCAACAAAACGAAGTCTTTCCACTCTTCGAAAGAATCCACCTCGCAACGTTCAGCGATAAAGTCCGGCTTGTACAAACCTTCGCTGATGATCACGTGTGCCAGCGCATTGACGATCGCCACGTTGGAACCGGGTTTCAGCTTCAGGTGGAAGTCTGCTTTGATATGCGCGGATTTCACCATCTCCGTGGTGCGCGGATCGATCACGATCAGCTTCGCACCTTCGCGGATACGGCGCTTCATTTGCGATGCAAAAACAGGGTGACCCGATGCCGGGTTAGCACCGATCACCATGATCACGTCGGACTTCATGACGGAATCGAAAGTCTGCGTGCCCGCGGATTCGCCCAGGGTTTGCTTCAGGCCATAACCGGTTGGCGAGTGGCAAACGCGGGCGCAGGTATCCACGTTGTTGTTACCGAAGGCGGCACGTACCAACTTCTGCACCAGGTAGGTTTCTTCATTGGTACAACGGGAAGACGTAATGCCACCGATGGAAGAACGGCCATGTTTCGCCTGGATACGACGGAACTCGGAAGCCGCGTAGCTAATAGCCTCTTCCCAGGACACTTCACGCCATGGATCGGTAATCTTCTTGCGGATCATCGGCTTGAGCATGCGATCTTTATGCGTTGCATAACCCCATGCGAAACGGCCTTTCACGCAGGCATGTCCATGGTTCGCATGACCGTCAGGATTCGGTACCATGCGCACCACTTCATTGCCCTTCATTTCAGCGCGAAAGGAGCAGCCGACGCCGCAGTAGGCGCAGGTGGTGACTTTGCTGTGCTCAGCCTGGCCCAGCATGATGACGGTTTTTTCCGTCAGCGTCGCAGTCGGGCAAACGTTCACACAGGCACCGCAGGAGACGCATTCCGAATCCAGGAAGTTGTCGTTCTGGCTCGCGGCAACACGGGAATCGAAACCGCGGCCGTCGATGGTCAGCGCGAAAGTGCCCTGCGTTTCCTCGCAGGCACGTACGCAGCGATTACAGACGATACATTTGGACGGATCGTAGGTGAAGTAAGGGTTGGATTCATCCTTCTTCATCTTCAGATGGTTTTTGCCTTCGTAACCGTAGCGTACTTCGCGCAAACCGGTCACACCCGCCATGTCTTGCAGCTCGCAATTGCCGTTGGTCGGGCAGGTCAGGCAGTCCAGCGGGTGATCGGAGATATACAACTCCATCATGCCCTTGCGGATTTCTTGCAATTTGGGTGTCTGGGTACGCACTTTCATGCCAGGATCAACCGGCGTGGTACAGGACGCCGGATAACCACGACGGCCTTCGATTTCAACCAGGCACACACGACAGGAACCGAAAGCTTCCAGGCTTTCGGTGGCGCACAGTTTAGGGATGCTGGTGCCCATCAGGGCAGCAGCGCGCATTACAGAGGTGCCAGCAGGCACGGTCACTTCGACGCCGTCGATGTCCAGCGTGACCATGACTTCGGATGCTTTGGCAGGCGTGCCAAAATCCGGACGTTTCGCTT
Source organism: Pseudomonadota bacterium (assembly GCA_023435945.1). GTDB lineage: Bacteria > Pseudomonadota > Gammaproteobacteria > Burkholderiales > Burkholderiaceae_D > JAEZLB01. Next base: position 8,111 of record JAEZLB010000334.1, read on the forward strand.
CGGTCATGTTCATAATAAATTCCTTTGTTTATCTACTGCCACAGCAAATAAAAGAGCGTTTAACAAAAGGAAGCGGAGCGGTTCTGAGTAGGCGCGCCGCCGCAGGCAGTACAACTTGGTACGACCAGGCGGCGCAACACCCTCAGAATCATTTTGTTAAACGCTCACGCCGCTTGCTTAGCAGGGGCTTCGTCACCGAAGTCCTGCGGGAAGTGGTTCAGCGCGGACAGAACCGGGAATGGCGTCATGCCGCCCATTGCACACAACGATCCGTTCAGCATCAGATCGCACAAATCGCGCAGCAAATGGATTTGCTGTGGACGGTTTTCGTTGGCAATGATTTTGTCCATCACCTCAACACCGCGCGTCGAGCCGATGCGGCACGGTGTGCATTTACCGCAGGATTCGGCTGCGCAGAACTCCATCGAATAGCGCGCCTGCTTGGCCATGTCGACCGTATCATCGAATACCACCAGGCCGCCGTGACCGACCGTCGCGCCTACTGCGGCGAACGCTTCGTAATCGCAAGGCAGATCGAATTGCGATTCAGGCATATAAGCACCCAGCGGACCACCGAACTGCACAGCACGGATGGGACGACCGTTTTCAGTGCCGCCGCCAAAGTCATACAGCAGTTCACGCAAAGTCACACCAAACGCTTTCTCCACCAAACCGCCGAATTTGATGTTGCCGGCCAGCTGGAATGGCAGGGTGCCTCGCGAACGACCCATGCCCAGATCGCGGTAGAAGGCCGAACCTTTTTGCAGAATCAGCGGCACCGAGGCCAGCGAAATTACGTTATTGATCACCGTAGGTTTGCCGAACAAACCTTGCAGCGCTGGCAAGGGTGGTTTGGCACGCACAATGCCGCGTTTGCCTTCCACGCTTTCCAGCAGTGCGGTTTCTTCGCCGCACACATAAGAACCTGCGCCTTTACGCACTTCCAGGTGGAAGGTCTTGCCGGAACCGAGGATGTTATCGCCTAGATAACCTGCCTTGATGGCATTGGCGATCGCTTCATTCAGGGCATCGATAGCGTGCGGATACTCGGAACGGCAGTAGATGTAGCCCTTGGTCGCGCCAACAGCGAGCCCAGCAATCGCCATGCCTTCTGCCAGCATCAGCGGATCGTCTTCCATCACCATCCGGTCGGAGAAAGTGCCGGAGTCGCCTTCGTCAGCGTTACAGACGATGTATTTCTGAGCGGCTTTTGCACCCAGCACGGTTTTCCATTTGATACCGGTCGGGAAAGCTGCGCCGCCACGGCCACGCAGGCCGGAATCGGTTACTTCCTGGACGATAGCCTCCGGCGTCATGGTCAGCGCTTTTTTCAGGCCGGCGAAACCGTCATGCGCGACATAATCTTCGACCGATACGGGATCGATAACGCCAACACGTGCGAAGGTCACACGTTCCTGGTTTTTCAGGTAAGGGATTTCTTCGGTCAGCCCCAGCGACAAGGCGTGCTGACCGCCGTGCAGGAAGTCGGCGTCGAACAGCACGGGGACATCTTTCTTGC
>JAEZLB010000016.1 GCA_023435945.1 Pseudomonadota bacterium
CACGCAAAACATATTGCCCGGCTCGCGCAGCAGGCGTGGTCACGCGGTGAAACGGTCCAGGCGAAAGACGCGCAGCCGCTTTATTTGCGCAACAAGGTGGCCTTGACCACGGCTGAGCGTCAGGCAAAACTTGCGGTATGAGCGCCAATCCTCTTTCCGTCCCCGCAGTTCCCGAACTGGTAAATGCCAGTCTGCAGCCTATGCAGCCCGCAGATCTGGAGGCGGTAATGGCAATTGAGTTGGAGGCTTATCCTTTTCCCTGGAGCAGGGGGAATTTCGCCGATTCTTTGCAGTCCGGCTACCACGCCCGCGTATTGCGCAGTGTTTCATCGGAGTTGCTCGGCTATTTCCTGATGATGTATGTGGTGGATGAAGCGCATTTGCTGAATATCACCGTGGCGCCTCGCTTGCATGGGCGGGGGGTGGGCCACTGGTTGCTCGATCAGGCAAGGCAACAGGCGAAAGAAGCAGGCATGGAATCCATGCTGCTGGAAGTGCGCCCCTCCAATCTGCGTGCGCTGCATGTGTATCAGCGCTATGGGTTTGCGCAGATCGGGCGGCGCAAGCAATATTATCCTGCTGCCAATAACGGCCGCGAGGATGCCATCGTAATGAGGTTGGCATGGTGAATAAGCACAGCACATTCCTGAAGGAGATGGGTATTGCGCCGGTATGGCGCAAGAAATATTCTCTGTCGGAGGCGGCGGATGAGCCGGCTTCTGCGGAAGCGAAGGATGCGGTGCCAGACTCGGAATCGGTGCCTGTTTCTGAACCAGTGCGTGCAGCGTCTGGCGAAAGGCAGATTGCCGATATGGGCTGGGAAGAGCTGGAGGCAGCGGTATCTGTTTGCACGCGCTGCGGCCTGTGCCGAGACCGTACCCGCACCGTATTCGGAGTGGGCGACCGACAGGCGGAATGGTTGTTTATTGGTGAAGGCCCCGGTTACTACGAGGACCAGCAGGGCGAGCCCTTTGTTGGCCGGTCCGGCGCGCTGCTGGACAATATGCTCGCAGCGCTGGGACTGAAACGCGGAGCGAACGCCTTCATCGCGAATATCGTCAAATGCCGTGCCACGGATGAACATGGCAAGGACAGGCCTCCTACGCCGGAAGAAGTGGCTACCTGCTTGCCTTACCTGAAACGCCAGATAGAACTGATTCAGCCCAGAACGATGGTGGCCCTGGGTAAGACGGCTGCGCTCTCGCTGCTAGGCATGGACCCGGCAACGCCGGTGAGCCAGTTGCGCGGCAAGATCCATCATTACGGCAACGTTCCGCTGGTCGTGACCTATCACCCTGCTTATCTGCTGCGGCAGCCCTCCGAGAAGCGCAAGGCCTGGAGCGACCTGTGCCTGGCCGTTTCTACTCATGCACAGCAGTCCTGAAACGGCAAGCAGCTGCCAGAGTGTTTTCCATGCCCGCTGGGGTGGATTGCGTGATCCCCATGTGCGCGCCTTGGCGTGGCTGATCGATTCTCCCGACCTGCTGAATCCAGGGGCGCTACAATGGCGGGGACGCATTGCTTCCATGCCTCGTGCCGGGTCGGACGCAACACGAAGCTGGTTGCTGGCGCTGGACCTAGAGCCGGCTTCCCTGCATGCGCGCTTGCACCTGACACCTTTCACCCGTCTTGGACGTTATGCGGAAACCCTGGTTGGTTTCTATCTGGAGCACCTCGGCCTGCTGGCTGCACAAGGTATGCCGGTGCGAGATGGAAAAAGCCGAACGATTGGTGAATTCGATTTCCTCCTGAATATGCCGGCGGGATTGGTGCACTGGGAATTCGCCAGTAAGCTTTATCTGCTGGAAACCAGCGGGCAGGGGCAGCATGTCGATTACTTTGTCGGCCCTAATCTTGCCGATACGTTGGGCGCGAAGATTGGCAAGGTGCTGGACCGGCAACTGAAGCTGGCGGAACATCCCAGTGCAACAGCGTGTTTGCCACAGCCGGTGGTGTCGGCCCAGGCACTGATCAAAGGGTGGTTGTTTTATCGTGACGACAATTGCCGGCAGGCCGAGGAACTGGGCGTGTCGCCTGAGCATTGCCGCGGATTCTGGTGTCCCTATGGGGAACTTGATAAGGTACAGGCGGAAGCTTTCTTCATTCTGCCGCGCCTGCAATGGCTTGCCCCGGCGAGCATAGCGCGTTCTCAGGCAATGACGGCGGGTCAACTGAAAGTTGTGCTGAAAGAGAAATTCGAGCATGACAGCATGCCGGTGCTTATTGCATGCTTGCAGCGCTCAGGCGAGGCGTTACTGGAGCAGCAACGCGGCTTCATCGTGCCGGATGACTGGCAGGTGAGGGCAGGATTGCGCGCACGCCGCACTGATGCACAGGATTCATAAGACAGCCAGTAAAAAACTGCTGCAATCCCGGAAAACCCTGGCGCTGTCCGGTAAAATGGGGAACGCTTTATCGTCACCCCTTGCCTTATCCGCAAACTTTATTTCATGTCCAGACCGCTTGTCGCCACCATAGATCTTGCTGCGATGCGAGCCAATCTCGCGCTGGCGCGCCAGCAGGCGCACGGTGCGAGAGTGTGGGCCGTTGTGAAAGCCAATGCATATGGCCATGGTCTGCAGCGAGCCATGCGCGCTTTTGCCGAGGCCGATGGGCTGGCGCTGGTGGAGCTCGACTCGGCTGTCCGGTTGCGAGAATGGGGCTGGACCAAGCCCATACTGTTGCTGGAAGGTTTTTTCGAGCCGGCCGATCTGCCCGTCATGGTCGCGCATCAGTTGCAGCCCGCCGTCCACAGTGTCGAGCAGTTGGCGATGCTGGAGGCATCGAACCTGTCCGGTGCGCTGGATGTGCATCTTAAGATGAATACCGGCATGAACCGACTGGGTTTCAAGCCGGAGGCATTCAGGGCCGCCCACGCAAGCTTGCGTGCCCTGTCCTGCATTCGACACATCAGCCTCATCACGCACTTTGCCAACGCCGAGCTTGAAACCGACAATCCCATGCCAATGAGGGAGCAGGCACGGCGCTTTCATGCAGCCTGTGACGGATTGACAGGAGAGCGCAGCCTCAGCAATTCGGCCGCTTGCCTGCTGCATCCAGAATTGTCTGCTGAATGGGTCAGGCCGGGTGTTATGCTGTATGGCGCAACACCGGGTGCGAAAACGGCAGTTGAATTCGGACTGCATCCCGCCATGACTCTGCGCAGCACGCTGATCGGCATACAGGAAATTAGCACGGGTGACGCCGTGGGTTATGGCAGCGCCTTCGTTGCCGATAAAACCATGCGCATAGGTGTGGTCGCGTGTGGTTACGCCGATGGTTATCCGCGTCATGCGCCGACCGGTACGCCGGTATTGGTTGAAGGCGTCAAGACGCGTACTGTCGGACGCGTTTCCATGGATATGCTGACGGTTGACCTGACCGCTGTACCTCAGGCTCAGGTTGGTAGTCCGGTCACTTTGTGGGGCGAAGGTTTGCCTGTCGATGACGTGGCGCAGGCCGCCGGCACGATAGGATATGAACTGATGTGCGGCCTGATGCCGCGCGTGCAAGTGATCGAGCGCAATTAAAACAGACAAGCGCATTAGATTTTCCAAGTCGATATGGCCAAGGTAAAGACCAATTACACCTGCACCGAATGCGGTGGCATCAGCAACAAATGGAGCGGGCAATGTCCGTCGTGCAGCCAATGGAACACCATGGTGGAAACCCTGGTCGAGCCTGCCGGCAATCGTTATTCGACGCAGCACCAGGGCCTGGCGCAGACGACGCCCGTTCTGACACTGTCCGATATCGAAGCTTCCGACGTGCCGCGGTTTGGCACTGGCATCGATGAGTTCGATCGTGTCCTGGGCGGGGGCTTGGTGGCCGGTGGCGTGGTGCTGATAGGCGGTGATCCTGGTATCGGTAAATCTACCTTGCTGCTGCAGGCGTTGGCGAATTTATCCAGGACCAAAAAAGCCCTGTATGTCAGTGGTGAAGAATCGGGTGCGCAAGTGGCGTTGCGTGCCAAGCGGCTGGCTTTGGAAGCGAACGATCTGAAGCTGCAGGCTGAAATCCAACTGGAGAAAATCCTCAATACGCTGGCCGAGCACAAGCCTGAAGTCGCGGTTATCGATTCCATTCAGACTATTTATTCCGATGCGATGACCTCGGCGCCGGGTTCGGTGGCGCAGGTGCGCGAATGCGCAGCGCAACTGACGCGTGTGGCCAAGCAGTCCGGGATCAGCATTATCATGGTGGGTCATGTCACCAAGGAAGGTGCGCTGGCGGGACCACGCGTGCTGGAACATATCGTCGATACGGTACTGTATTTTGAAGGCGATACCCATTCCAGTTTCCGGTTGGTGCGCGCGTTCAAGAATCGCTTTGGCGCGGTCAATGAACTAGGCGTATTTGCGATGACGGAAAAAGGGCTGAAGGGAGTTTCCAATCCTTCGGCATTGTTCCTGTCGCAGCACGGAACCCAGGTGCCCGGCTCCTGTGTGATGGTGACGCAGGAAGGGACGCGCCCCTTGCTGGTGGAAATACAGGCACTGGTTGATACCTCGCACGTGCCGACCGCCAGGCGCCTTGCTGTTGGCGTGGAACAGAACCGGCTGGCCATGCTGCTGGCGGTGCTGCATCGTCATGCTGGCATTGCTGCTTTCGATCAGGATGTTTTCATCAATGCGGTGGGCGGTGTGAAAATCAGCGAACCTGCCGCTGACCTGGCGGTGCTGCTGGCCATTCATTCTTCCATGCGCAACAAGCCTTTGCCGAATGGTTTGGTGGTGTTCGGCGAGGTGGGGCTGGCCGGTGAAATCCGTCCCGCGCCACGCGGCCAGGAGCGCTTGCGCGAAGCAGCCAAGCTCGGTTTTTCGATTGCCTTGATTCCAAAATCGAATGCGCCCAAGCAGAAAATCGAAGGGCTGAAAATCCTGGCTGTGGAAAGAATCGACGAAGCGCTGAGCCGCATTCGCGACGCGGAATAAATCTTTAACCGTTTTTGAGCAGTGTGCGTGCAGCTTGCAGGCCGCTTCGTACTGCCGTTTCCAGCGTGGCCGGATATTCGCTCTCGCAATAATCCCCCGCCAATGCCAGGCCAGGCAGCTCAGTGGCAACCGTAGGACGCTGAAGATTCGGTTTGCAGGAAAACGTGGCACGCTTTTCGGTAATGACCCGCGACCAGCGCGGCGC
>JAEZLB010000030.1 GCA_023435945.1 Pseudomonadota bacterium
CAGCAGCTTGTGCACTTCAACAGCATAGGCCGCTGCAATTGCCGCCTGGTTATACACGCAGAACCCCATGGCACGATCGGGTTCGGCATGATGGCCGCATGGGCGGGTTGCGCAGAATACATTGCGTACTTCCTTGTTCAGCACGGCATCGACACCGGCACAGGCTGCGCCTACGCAGCGCAACACCGCTTCCAGCGAGCCCGGCGACATCACGGTATCTCCTGCGTCCAGTGCTACATAACCACTGGTAGGAGAAACACGTTCCACGTGATCGACAAAGTCTTCGGTATGAACCATCAAGACCTGTTCACGCGTACCCAGAGGCGCATCGCGCCATTGCAGGGCTTCAAATTCCGGTTTCTGCAACGCATCCAGCACGGCACGCAGACGCGCCGGCGACTCTGGATGACCGGGGCCAGGACGGTGCTCAAAACAAGCTTCGTGTGTATAAATTAGTGTCGTCATTTTTTCTTGATGCTAACGCATCTCCTCCAAGATAAAACTAGAAAAGTATCCTTCAAACTTGCCTACGTATGAACGCTTAAACGCACATTCTGTAGACGCATGTCGCTGCCTGGATAAATCCATATCATTCTATCAAACGAAACTGCTCACAGGACATTCCCTTACGGACCACGCAAACTGCTCTTCATGGCAGGGATCTATAAAACGGGATCTTAATGCGCCTCAAATACACCTCGTGCTCTTTCCCTATGATGGGAGCATCCCTCCTCCCTACATGCCCCCCTTCCTCCCCAGCATGTCTCCTCCATCACGAGTCACCCGCTTCTACGAAAATGAAATTCCCGCTTTTGTGGAAAGTGAACTCGAGAATTTATATGGCAACATCTATGCTTCCATGGCGCAGTTTCGTGTCTATGGGGGGACGGAAAATGCCAGCACCTATGTTTCCTGGGAGGAGGATAGAATCAAGGCCTTGTTCCTGTACAAGGTGGAGGGCCGGACGCTGCGTGTCATCAATGAAGGCATGACGCTGGAAGAATCTGAGGTGAAACAGTTTGCACAGGAAGCCTTTGCACGCTATCCGCATAGCAGTCTCATCTGCTTCCATTCCATCAGGCCTGCCTTTTCCGGCATCCCCCTGCCTGGCCAGCGTTTCTTCAGTACCCAAGATATCGTACTCATGCTCCCGGATTCAGTCGATGCTTACCGGGCCAGCCTCAGCAAATCGACACGGCAGCATCTGAACTACTACCAGAACCGACTGCGACGCCGTCATCCCGATTTTCAGTTCGAGGTCGCTACGTGCAACGACATCCGGGAAGAAGACATTCGAACCATCGTCGCGTTTAACCGCCTGCGCATGGCCCGCAAGAATAAGCTATCCGCCGTAGACGAAGCTGAACTGCAGCGCATCATCCGTCTCTGCAAGGAGAGAGGCATGGTATGCACCATCAGGCTGGACGGAAAAATCTGCGCGGGCTCGATACGCTACCATGTCGGCACCACCTTCTTCGCGCGTCTCAATGCGCATGACCCGGCTTATGACGATGACCGCATCGGCACCTTGTGCGCCTATCTCACCATCTGCGAGTGCATACGTCGCGGCGGAAAGAAGTTCAGCTTCGATAGCGGCCGCAATGAAAACAAATACCGATTCTTGGCGAGAGATGTAAAACTGGAAAAGCTCGTTATCTACCGCTCCTATCTTCACCTGATTCTCAATGGCCGTTTTGCGCTGAACACGGCAGCAAACGGCTATGCAAGTGAACTCAAGCAAAAGCTGCTGCATGCCGCCGACGAGAAGGTATGGGCAGCCAGGGCGATCAGCGTGCTGCGCATGCTGGCGCGCAATATCCGGCACAGCAGATCGGCCTGAGTCCGGCCAATCCAGCAATACAACCTCAATTGGACGAGGAATTTCCTTCCGACTCGATACCACCGCGAGACTGCATCCACAGCATCGCCATCCACCAGAGCGATGCCCAGCCTGCACCAATTGCCCACCCCGCCAACACGTCGGAGGGCCAGTGCACACCTAGATAGATACGGCTGATCCCCACAAGAACCGTGACCAGCGTCGCCATCGTCAGCAAATAGACCTTGATCCTTATTTCCGACCGGGTACGCGACAACACCGCACCTATCGTGAGATATACCACCGCCGATAACATGGCATGCCCGCTGGGAAAACTCTGGCTATAGACCTCCGTAATATGCGGGACCAGGTCGGGGCGCGGACGATCGAAACCCCACTTCAGCGCATAACTGAGCATGATGCCGCCGCATACTGCCAGAATCAGCACTAGTGCAGCGCCCCCCTTGCGCATCAACAGCAGGTATCCGGCTACGCCTAGCGTAATGAGGCCGAGGACGGAATTTCCTCCCAGCGCCGTGATGTCCCGCATTACCTCCTCGAACCAACCGGGCCCGATGGGATCCGACAGGTCGCCCGGATTGCGAAACAGGAGCAGCAAACGTTCATCGAATACATGCACCTCGCCATCGATTACCGCACCAGCCAGTTCACTGAATCCCCACAAAGCGAACGCAGAAAACATCATCAAGATTAACAATGAGCGCTCCATCAGGCTGGCCCGTCTTAACAAAGAGAGCAGCCTATTGGGCGCATACAAAAACCTGGAAGGCGGCAGCGTCATGATTGCAATGAAGAAGAACGAGAAGAATAAGGCGACCGGATTGGATAAAGAAAATTCTGGACAGGATCCATCTTCGCACCCGACATAGGTTGTCGCAAGAACAACTTGGGCAAATCAGGCGTTAGCTCATCAGCGCCCGTTTGTCTGCATGGCCTTGCTCACAGCTTGGCGGTTGCAGGACAGCGGTGATCCCGCCATGATTTGTCGTCCACAACCTGCGAAGCTTTTCCCTCTCCTCCCGCAGAGATTTGTTTAGGGTCAGCGCTCCTCTCCCTCGTCTTTGCGCGTCCGGTGCAAACCGGAGAGATTTCCCTATTTCCCAGCGTATCCAGATTGCGCCAGGCGCAGATTCTTCACCAAGAAGATAGGCAAAAAAAATCTATGCCGCCCCGGCTTAATGATTTTTCCGCGCATCCCAAACAGCTTTCCTATCAAAATTTGCATAAGGAAATAAAAATTCGTTCTAACACCCTCTATTTCTCATCTATATAATTCCATCTCTGAAACATTTTGTAAAAGCGCAAACATACGAATTACTTAATGATCTTGCAGCGCTTCCCGGACAAAGAACCTACACAGTACGTGTCCTATTTAGAAACACTTCTCATTTTTATAATTTTCCATGTCCGCAATCCGTGAAAAGGCAAATGGTCCTGCATTGTCTTTTTCCCAAGTTATACATCGCTATGAAAAGCGAGGCCAACCCTCGGTCCACGCGCTGAACGAAGTTGACCTTTCCATTGAACCGGGAAAATTTGTTGCCATTGTCGGCCCTTCCGGCTGCGGCAAGACGACCTTATTGCGCATGGCAGCAGGTCTGTTGACGCCCACCGAAGGCAAGATCCTCATCCACGGTGAGCGTATCGAAAAACCGCGTCCTGATGTTTCCATGATCTTCCAGGATTCGGTAATGCTCCCATGGTTCAACGTTATCGATAACGTCACCCTGCCGCTGCGCATACGCGGTGAAAACATGGAGGCGGCCCGGGATCAAGCGCAACACCTTCTCTCGCGCGTCGGCCTCGGTGATTTTGCCCAGTCCTTTCCGAAAGAGTTGTCGGGCGGCATGCGCCAGCGCGCAGCCATTGTGCGGTCCCTGATCACCAAGCCGCGCCTGCTGCTCATGGACGAGCCCTTCGGCGCGCTGGATGCACTGACCCGCGAAAAGATGAATCTCACGCTGGCACAGATCGCCGAAGAAAGCGGGGCGACTGTCCTGCTGATTACTCACAGCATTTCCGAAGCCGTATTCTTGGCTGACCGCATCATCGTCATGACTGCGCGTCCTGCCCGTATCGCCGATGACATCGCCGTACCGCTGGCACGCCCTCGCACCCGCGAAACGCTGAAAGAGCCGGTATTCCAGAACCTGCTGGAACAGGTGCGCAGCCATTTCTATCAGGAGGCCGGCCATGACTAAATCTTCTCGCTTCCATCTCAGCGATCGCCTGGCGGGCGCCCTGCTCGTCGGTGGCCTCGTCGTCCTGCTGGAAATCATCCTACGGGTTTCCTCGATATCGCCGCTAGTACTGGCACGCCCTACCGATATTGGCATGGCCTTATGGTACGGACTAAGCGAAGGCATGTACGGTCCGCACTTGCGCGTTACGCTGACCGAAATGCTGTCCGGCTTTGCCATCGGTTCTTTCTTCGGCCTGGCGATTGGCGTCATATTATCCGAATTCAACCGTGTGGGCCGCCTGCTTTACCCTTACCTGATTGCAATTCAATCCTTGCCGAAAGTGGCAGTCGCCCCGCTGCTGATTATCTGGCTGGGTTATGGACTGTCATCGAAGATCGTGCTGGTAGCGCTCATCACCTTCTTCCCGGTCCTGATCAACACCATGGCTGGTTTATCCGTCATCGACCAGATTCGCCTGGACCTGATGGCAACGCTGAATGCAAGCCGCTGGCAAACCTTCATCTTTGTGCGTCTTCCCTCTGCAGCGACCCACATTTTCGCCGGCCTGGGCGTTGCCATCGTCCTCGCACTAACCGGTGCCGTGGTCGCAGAATTCGTCGGCGCTCAACAAGGCCTGGGCGTATTGCTGCTGCAAGCGCAGGCAAATCTGGATACGGCCGGCATGTTCGCCATCCTGATCATTCTTGCCGCCATCGGACTGGGCTGCAACCTCCTCATCCGTTTGCTGGAACGAAAACTCCTGTACTGGATAGACCATCATCAAAAGGAAATTTAACAATGAAACGTACAACTATCGCGGCCCTACTGGCCCTGACCTCTGCCCTGAGCGCCAATGCCGTTGCACAAAACAAGCCGTTGAAGAAGGTCACCGTCCTGCAACCGGTTTCCGCTCCAGACGTTCGCTTTGCTCCTTGGGCTGCCGCCATTGAACATGGCTGGTTCGCCGAAGAAGGACTGGCCCCGGAAGTGCTGACGGCAAAAGGTTCCATTGCTGTTGTCCAGCAGGTAGTGAGTGGAAACGTGCAATACGGCCTGCCTGCTCCCGAATCGGCAGCGGTCGCTCGCGCCAAAGGTGCTCCGCTGGTTCACTTCTACAGCATCACCTCGCGCAACCCGTTCCCACTGGCAGTACTGAAAGAGGGTCCGATCAAAAAACTGAGCGACCTGAAAGGCAAGCAGATCGGTGTTTTCTCGCTGACCCCGACCCAGTTCTACACGACGCAAGCCATCCTCGACTCCGAGAACTTCAAGATCAATCGTGATTACACGCTGCTGGATGTCGGTATCGGTGCCGGTGCCCTGCGCGCGCTGGAGAATGGCACGGTTGCTGCACTGTCGATCAATGCCCTGAGTTATGCCGGCTTTGAAAACCGCGGCGCGAAACTGAATTACCTGACCTCCCCCGAAGTGGAAGACATCCTGGCCTGGGGCATCCTGACCACCGAAAGCTACCTGAAGGAAAACCGCCAGGAAGCCGTGGGTCTGGCACGCGCGCTGACCAAGGGCCGTATTTTCTGCGAACAAAATACCGAGGCTTGCATCCGCTTGTATTTCAAGCACTATCCGACCGCACGCACCGCAGGCATCCCGGAAGCGCAAGCCATCGCTGAAAACCAGCGCGTCCTGAAAGTATTCCACGACTACTCGCCGAAACCCGCGAGCGGCAAATGGGGCGAATACACCAAGGAAAGCTGGGAAGGTATCATTCGCTATATGACTAATACCAACCAGATCAATACTCCCGTTGATCCGGCTTCGCTCTATACCAACGACTTGGTCAAAGACATCAATCACTTCGACCCGCAAGTCGCCATCAACGCTGCGAAGAAAGCAGCACGCTAATTACCGCATGGAGAACCATTAAGATGGCACGCCGCAAAATCACTTACTACTTCGCGCTCACCAGCACCTGGGCCTATGTCGGCTATCGCTCCTTTGCCGATCTGGTAAAACGCCTGGATCTGGAGGTCGATTACCGTCCGCTCCCCCTGCATGACCTGTTCGATGCAACCGGCGGTCTGCCTCTCCCCCGTCGCAGCCCCACCCGCCAGAATTACCGCATCCTGGAACTGCAACGCTGGCGCGAGAAGCTGGGCCTGAATTTCAACCCGTATCCCAAGCACTGGCCCTTGCATAACAGCCTGGGCGACCGCATGGTTCTGGCAGCCCTGGAAACCGGCAAGGACATTCATCCCTTGCTGCTGGAGTACTTCACCAACATCTGGGAAAAGGAAGCCAATCTCGAAGACAAGGACACGCTGATTGCCCTCGCAGACAAAGCCGGCTTCGACGGCAAACAACTGGCAGAGCGTGCGGAAGCTCCAGAGATCGAAGCGCGTTATCAGAACAACCTGAAACATGCAGCCGATAATGGCGTCTACGGTACGCCATCGGTGATTCTGGATGGCGAGCTGTTCTGGGGTCAGGATCGCCTGCCTTTGCTGGAAGATGCGATCACCTCGGGCCGCGCTCCTTACGTCATACCACCGCGCCCGTAATCAGGTCGCTTACTCAGCAAGCATCAGTTGAGCCGAAAAAAAAGGCCGCCTATGACAGTAGGCGGCCTTTTTATTTGCCATAAAAAAATAACTTCTGTGGCAATATGGCGGTTCGCCATGATCACTCATCCATTACAAAAACAGTGGCGAAAAGATGAAGAGAACTCTCTGCCCGCGAAATTTCAGCAGAGCCATGGAAACAAGAGGAGAAGCACAGCATGAGAGACTACCGTTGGATTCAGACCTGCTCCGACGAGAAAATTAAAGAACTCGAAAAAATCGCAGCATCACAAGCCGCATTCCGCAACATACCGTTATTCCAACGCATCGTCGTCGGCACAGCACTCGCCATTCCTTTTTTCGGCAGCGTGCACATCATGATCGAAATAATTCGCCGCAGCTCCCAGCTCGAACAGTTCATTGTCATTTTTGGTGTCGTTATCGCCGTCGCCATCTGGGCATTACAACGCGAAGCCACCAAGCGTCAGGAAGTACTACAACTACTTCGCTGGGAAATAGAGCGGCGAAGCGAATCAGAATCCTCTTAATGGAAAGTGCCTGCACAAGATCCCCACCATCTGAGCCCATTGCCAGCGCCATCCGCAATAAGACATAAGCGCTCTGATAGACCACCCACCCGCCCCTCCCGGCGGGTTTTTTATATCTCCTGCCGCTTTCCCATTCCTGCAAATCTCAACCTCGAAAATATACGGTGCACCTGTTTTCACCTCCCGACAACTTAGCTACTTTCTATCGCGTGCAATCTGTGGTGACAAGGTGTTGCCTGCCCTGCCCCGCCGGTATTTTTCGTTCTGCTCATTTCATAAGGTTGGGAAACCTGTTTGACTCTTTCTATATCTTCCCCCTATCCCCCCTACTCAACTACACATGGTTTTACTCAAGAAACTGTTTGGCGTGCCGATACTCGACTTACGTGTAATGTGCTGTCAGTTACTTGCGCAAGATAATTTTATATGCGGGTACTACCAGTTTTTGAGGAAAGACGGGAATGAAAGTTAAAACTGCAGTAGCAATAGTCCTATCCCTGGGATTGGCGAACTTTGTCCATGCTGAGAACAATAGCGAGTGGTTACCGATTACCTCCACCGCAGAATATGAGTGGTATGGGAAACTGGAATCAGGAAGCGTCACTAACGTGGATAATAAAAAGAATAATGGTTATGCGTATGTGTTTCAGAAAACTGAAAAAAACAGCAAAAAGATCACGTACGGCAAAGTCGTTGTATTACTTGAAGCCTGTAAAAAAGGATATGGATATATCTACTTCAACGATTTGGCAGGTAACTTCGACTCCAGAGCGCAATTTGTCCGATTCGGCAATACCGTAGGAGATGCCTTGGGAACCATGGCCTGCACCTCTTGGGATAACGATACAAAGAAGGTGTCCATGCAAGCGCAGGAAAATGCATGGGAAGAAGTTGCGAAAAGTGAGGATGGAGAAATCGAACTCTACATAAAAAAAGATACATTCCGCAAAATAGACCACAAGGGAAAGAAATCCATTTCCATCTTACGTGCGAGCTACAAGCCTAAAAAAGAATGGACTGACTATCATGAAATGATCGCGCATATCTCTGATTGCAAGACAGGATACGGTAAAGCGTACTATTTGAATTTTGACAGGCAAGAAGCTTTTAGCTCAGATTACGTGGTAGGTGGAGATTCCATCGGTGCTGCTGCGGTTACCGAACTTTGCAAGAAGCTGTAGGCAAAACTGCTGACAATATCGCTCTCCCTAAAACCAGCCTTGAACCGGTTTTTATGTCCCTATTCCTTCCGAAGGATCAAATTATCGGACTTGCGAGCAGTAAATGCACTTGTAAGGGGAATGATAAACAGCAGCCTACGCTGTATGAAGTGTGAGCGGTTTTAGACCGTCGAGATAGGCGCCAGCGAAGTGCTGCTATACGCCCTTGGCAACCGATACTTTGGCCAAATGCACGGAGGGAAAAATCCCGCACTACAAAAAGGAAAAGCCGCTTGTAAGCGGCTTTTCCTTTTAATCCTGCTGGCGGAGAGGGAGGGATTCGAACCCTCGGTACGCTTGCACGTACGCCTGATTTCGAGTCAGGTACATTCGACCACTCTGCCACCTCTCCGTTTCGGTCGTTCTTCCAGATTAAGCATCCGGAAAGCAGGCGATTATAACAAACTCTCCTGCTTACGGTAAATCCCTTTGCTTACTGAGGCGTCAATTTTTCCAGGCCGCCCATGTAAGGACGCAGCACCTCGGGCACAACCACGCTGCCATCGGCCTGCTGGTAGTTTTCCAGAATAGCGACCAAAGTACGGCCAACCGCCAGACCTGAGCCATTCAGGGTATGGACCAGTTCCGGTTTGCCCTGTGCATTGCGGAAGCGGGCCTGCATACGGCGGGCCTGGAAGGCCTCGCAGTTCGAGATCGACGAAATTTCACGATAGGTGTTCTGTGCGGGCAGCCATACTTCGATGTCATAAGTCTTGGCGGCGCCGAAGCCCATGTCGCCGGTACACAGCGTAATCACACGATACGGCAATCCCAGCTTGCCCAGGATTTTTTCCGCGTGCGACACCATCTCTTCCAGCGCTTCATAGGATTTTTCCGGGTGCACGATCTGCACCATTTCCACCTTGTCGAACTGGTGCTGGCGTATCATGCCACGCGTATCGCGGCCATAACTGCCGGCTTCCGAACGGAAGCACGGCGTATGCGCGGTCAATCGCATTGGCAGGCTTTCACCCGGCACGATTTCATCGCGCACGATATTGGTCAATGACACTTCAGAAGTCGGAATCAGGTAAAGTTTTTCGCCCTTGTCAGCCTCGTCCCCGCCCTTGCTGACCTTGAACAAGTCATCCTCGAACTTGGGCAACTGGCCGGTACCGCGCAAGGTATCGGCATTGACGATGTAGGGCGTATAACACTCGGTGTAGCCATGTTCCGTGACGTGGGTATCCAGCATGAACTGGGCAAGGGCGCGATGCATGCGGGCGATGCCGCCTTTCATCAGTGCAAAGCGTGCGCCCGACAGCTTGGCTGCCGTTTCGAAGTCCAATCCCAGCGCACTCCCCACATCAACGTGGTCCTTCACTTCGAAATCGAAGCTGCGTGGCGTGCCAACCTTGCGTACCTCCACATTACCGGACTCATCCAGCCCGAGCGGCACCGACTCATCTGGAAGATTGGGAACATTGAGCAGGAATTCGCTCATCTTGGCCTGAATTTCATCCAGGCGGGTCGCCGAGGCTTTTAACTCATCCCCAATACCAGCCACTTCCGCCATCACCGCCGAAGCATCTTCCCCCTTGCCCTTCAATGCACCGATCTGCTTGGACAGGCTGTTGCGCTTGCCCTGCAATTCTTCAGTGCGAGTCTGGATCTGCTTGCGCTCGGCTTCGAGCGCATTAAAAGCCGCAACATCGAGCTGAAATTTGCGTGTAGCAAGGCGTGCCGCGACGCTGTCGATATCTTTGCGTAGGAGTTGAATGTCGATCATGGTAAAAATTGGAAATGCTGCAAATTGGCGAAAGCGCCATTGTATCAATTGATGCGGCCGGCTCCCACAGGAAGATCAAGTGCGGCGCAGACAGTCAAACCTGCCGTCAACCGATACCGGACCTGCCCTGGTACTTGTCGCCCTTGCTTCTGGCCTGCTCATCCAGCGAACGCAGATAAGCCATTTTTTCTGCAATCTTGCTTTCCAGCCCGCGCGGTACCGGCTGATACCAGCTGGGCTCAGCCATGCCATCCGGCAGATAGGTTTCCCCGGCCGCATAAGCGTCCGGCTCATCGTGGGCATAGCGGTATTCGTGGCCGTAACCCAGTTCCTTCATCAGCTTGGTCGGCGCATTGCGCAAGTGTACCGGTACCTCGCGCGACTTGTCCTGGCGCACGAAAACTCTGGCCTGGTTATAAGCCATGTAGCCGGCGTTGCTCTTGGCCGCTATCGCGAGATAAATCACCGCCTGCCCCAGCGCCAGCTCGCCTTCTGGAGCACCTAGCCGCTCATAAGTAGTAGCCGCCTCGTTCGCAATCTGCAACGCGCGCGGATCGGCCAGGCCTATGTCCTCCCAGGCCATGCGCACGATACGACGCGCGAGGTAACGCGGATCCGCACCGCCGTCCAGCATGCGGCACAACCAGTACAGGGCAGCATCCGGGTGTGAGCCGCGCACCGACTTGTGCAGCGCGGAAATCTGGTCGTAAAAATTGTCGCCGCCCTTGTCGAAGCGGCGCGCATTCAGCGTCAATGCATTGTTGATAAACTCGGCATTGATCAGCGTGGTTTTCGAAGCGCGGGCAGCGGTGTCGGTCTGCTCCAGCAGGTTTAGGAAACGGCGCGCATCGCCATCGGCATAACCGATCAGCGTATCAATCGCGATGTCTTCAAACTGCAGGCGGGACAATACCGTTTTCCGGGCGCGTTCAAACAGCTGGCGCAACTCTTCCTCGCCCAGGCTTTTCAGCACATAAACCTGCGCCCGCGACAGCAAGGCGGAATTGACCTCGAAGGAAGGATTTTCCGTCGTCGCCCCAATGAACACCACCAGTCCCGACTCAACAAAAGGCAGCAGGCCATCCTGCTGGCTCTTGTTGAATCGATGGATTTCATCGACGAAGAGTATGGTCTTCTTGCCGAGTGCGAGATGCTGTTCGGCCTGATCCATGGCCGCGCGAATATCCTTCACGCCGGAGAACACGGCGGACAGGGCAATGAACTCGTACTGAAAGGCCGATGCGGTCAGTCGCGCCAGCGAGGTCTTGCCGACACCGGGCGGCCCCCACAGGATCATGGAATGCGGCTTGCCGGATTCAAAGGCCAGCCGCAGAGGCTTGCCTGGCGCCAGCAGATGCGACTGCCCGACGACTTCATCCAGCGTCTTGGGACGCAGGGCTTCTGCCAGCGGCACTTCGGGTTCGATCGCAAACAGATCAGCCATGCAGGCCTCCTGCAGCACCCATGAATTCGGAACGATGTCGCATGAATAACGGAGTCAGGTAAAACATGAAGCCCGTATTATCCCTTTTTCATACGAAGAAATGGCAGGCGGGCAGGTTTTTACCTGCCCTTTCACTATGAATTATTGACGAAAAACATCCGCGCCCTTGGGGATATCGAACTTGAACTGGTTGGCGGGCATGGGCGGATTTTTTTCAAAACGGGAAAAGCTCAGCAGGCTGACCTGGCCGAAAGCATCCTTCAATTCCATGGCTTCCGGCGTGCCGTTACGCAGGCCGATACCAATCTGCTCGAAAGGCGTATCCTTGGCGCGGGGCGTCAGTTGCAACCAGTCCAGCCCATCCTTGCTGCCGCCTTCCTTGATGACGAAATTCTTTTCGACTTCATTGCTGCCGAACAGGATGGCAGCTGGTGAGGATGCCAGCGCATCACCCAGTTTTCTGATCGTTACCTGGTTCAGGTCGGCATCGTAGATGTATAGCTGGTCGCCATCGGCCTGCAGCAATTGTTCATATGGCTGCTGATAGAGCCATATGAAACGGCCGGGACGGGCGAACTGGAAAGTTCCCTTGGAGGTATTCAATACCTGGGCCTTGCCCTGTTTGTCGGTTTTGACCTGGCGCTGGGTGAATTCCCCCTTGGCCGATTTGGTCGTTGCGACAAAGTTTTTGAACTGCTCGAGCGCAGACGCGGAAGCCAGCGTTGAAAAGGCCAGCAGGCCTGCCAGCAGCGTCATGCGCGAAATCTGCTTGATCAATCGTATCTCCTGTTGAATCAGTCTTCCTTGCTACCGGGAACCAGTATCTCGCGGTTACCGTTAGACTGCATTGAGGAGACTAAACCACTTTGCTCCATTTGTTCCAGCAAACGTGCAGCGCGGTTGTAACCAATGCGTAAATGTCTTTGCACCAGGGAAATGGAAGCGCGTCGATGTTTGAGTACGATGGCCACCGCCTGGTCATACATGGGGTCGGCCTCCCCGCCCCCTTCGCCGCCTGCCATACCTTCACCGCCCTCTTCGGCAACGCCGCCTTCGAGTATGCCTTCAATGTAATTCGGTTCGCCCTGCTCCTTCAGGTGGGCCACCACACGATGCACCTCGTCATCGGATACAAAAGCACCGTGCACGCGCACCGGCAATCCGGTACCGGGCGGCATGTACAGCATGTCGCCCATGCCCAGCAAGGTTTCGGCCCCCATCTGATCCAGGATAGTACGCGAGTCGATCTTGCTGCTGACCTGGAACGCGATACGCGTGGGGATATTTGCCTTGATCAGGCCGGTAATCACGTCAACCGATGGACGCTGCGTGGCAAGTATCAGGTGAATACCGGCTGCACGCGCTTTCTGTGCAATACGTGCAATCAGCTCTTCCACCTTCTTGCCGACGACCATCATCAGGTCGGCCAGTTCGTCGATGATAATGACGATGGTCGGCAGTTTTTCCAGCGGCTCCGGCGCATCCGGCGTCAGGCTGAAC
>JAEZLB010000056.1 GCA_023435945.1 Pseudomonadota bacterium
ATGTCGAAGGTCACTTCGATCTGCGGGGTTCCGCGCGGTGCCGGCGGGATGCCTTCGAGGTTGAATTCACCCAGCAACTTGTTACCAGAGGCCATTTCACGCTCACCCTGATAGACCTTGATGGTCACAGCAGGCTGATTGTCATCGGCGGTCGAGAACACCTGGCTGAACTTGGTCGGAATCGTGGTGTTCTTCTGGATCATCTTGGTCATCACGCCACCCAGGGTTTCGATACCCAGCGACAGCGGCGTTACGTCCAGCAGCAAGACGTCCTTGCGATCACCCGACAGCACGGAGCCCTGGATAGCCGCACCGACTGCCACGGCTTCGTCCGGGTTCACGTCCTTACGCGGTTCCTTGCCGAAGAACTCCTTAACCTTGTCCTGTACCTTGGGCATGCGGGTCTGACCGCCAACCAGGATCACGTCATGAATATCCGACACAGAAATGCCGGCATCCCTGATCGCGGTACGGCAAGGCTCGATGGTGCGTTCGATCAAATCTTCCACCAGTGCTTCCAGCTTGGCGCGGGTGATTTTCAAGTTCAAGTGAACCGGCGCGCCATTCGCCATCGCGATATAGGGCTCGTTGATCTCAGTCTGCTGCGAGGAAGACAGTTCGATCTTCGCACGTTCGGCTGATGCCTTGATACGCTGCAGTGCAATCGGATCCTTGGACAGGTCCAGTCCGTTGATTTTCTTGAATTCGTCGATGATGTAATCGATCAGGCGCTGGTCGAAGTCTTCGCCACCCAGGAAGGTGTCGCCGTTGGTCGACAGCACTTCAAACTGCATTTCGCCATCAACGTCAGCAATTTCGATGATGGACACGTCGAAAGTACCGCCACCCAGATCGTACACGGCGATCTTGCGGTCACCCTTGCCGGTCTTGTCTAGGCCGAAAGCCAGCGCTGCCGCAGTCGGTTCATTGATGATGCGCTTGACTTCCAGACCGGCGATACGGCCCGCATCCTTGGTTGCCTGGCGCTGGGAATCGTTGAAGTAAGCGGGCACCGTGATCACGGCTTCCGTCACTTCTTCGCCCAGATAATCTTCGGCAGTCTTCTTCATCTTGCGCAACACTTCAGCAGAAATCTGCGGCGGCGCCATTTTCTTGTCGCGTGCCTCCACCCAGGCATCGCCATTGTCGGCCTTGATGATCTTGTAGGGCATCATGCCGATGTCCTTCTGGACTTCCTTTTCATCGTACTTGCGGCCAATCAGTCGCTTGACGGCGTACAGCGTGTTGGTCGGGTTGGTGACAGCCTGGCGCTTGGCCGGCGCACCAACCAGGATTTCTCCATCTTCCTGATAGGCAATTACCGACGGGGTCGTGCGTGCGCCCTCGGAATTTTCGATAACCTTGGCTTGGCCACCTTCCAGAACAGCGACGCAGGAATTAGTCGTTCCCAAGTCAATACCAATGATTTTTCCCATGATTCATTCCTTTAACTGGATAGTTTGATCTGTTGATTCCAATATGCGGAGCAACGCGTCGCTTTCAAGCATCTTTTTTAAGATTCTTGGGAAGATTTTCCTTGCGAAACCGTGACCAGCGCCGGACGCAACAGACGATCGGCGATCGTATAACCCTTCTGTAGCACAGTAACGATGGTATTGACCTCCTGATCGGCAGGTACGGCGGAAATGGCCTGATGCTTCATCGGGTCCAGTTTCTCACCCGTCTGCGGGGCCACTTCCATCAAACGGTGCTTCTCAAATGCAGAATTCAATTGCTTGAGCGTCATTTCTACGCCTTCCTTCAGGGATTCGACGGAAGGGGTATCGACTTTCAAAGCCATTTCCAGGCTATCCCTGACGGGCAGCAAGGCTTCGGCAAAGCTCTCGATCGCAAACTTGTGGGCTTTCGCAATATCGTCCTGGGCACGACGACGCACGTTTTCTGCGTCTGCCTTAGAACGCAGGAAAGCATCTTGCAGCTCGGCCAGTTTTGCCTGGCTTTCTACCAGTTTCGCTTCCAGATCTGCGGCGCTGTCTTCTGCAACAGGTTCGCCAGCCTCAGGTTCTGTTGCCTCGGCTGCCTGCTGCTCGCTTTCCAAGTCCTGAGCTGTACGCTTATCTTGCTCTTCCATTCAATAATCTCCCAATTAAAACCTAGCTTGATGCTTACCAGAAGCACAACATGGGGGCCTCCCTCCTCATTTCAAGAGGGGTCAAGAGAAAATGAGCCGGATTCTTTTTAAGCCGGATCAGACAAGGGTCAAGCAGGAAAATGGGAGGGGGACAGGAGCTGTTCTAAAAGAAACAAAAGGAAAAATTAATCCTTTGCTCCCAGCGCCAGCGCTCGGGCGCGGCTGAGTTCACACGCTTCGGCACCATCTGGCGTGGACCAGCCTGCCAAGTGACGCTCTGCGATAGCGCCCAGCGCCTGTATCCAGGCAGGCTCTTCATTCAGGCAGGAAATATAGCGAAACTCCTCGCCGCCGGCACCGAGGAAGTCCTGCCGCACTTCCATCGCGATTTCTTCCAGGGTTTCCAGGCAATCGCTGCTGAAGCCAGGACACATGACATCAATGCGCTTGATGCCTTTTTTCGCCAGTTCCTGCACGGTGGGAGCCGTGTAAGGCTGCAGCCATTCCGCTTTGCCGAAACGCGACTGGAAGGTGACGACATAATCGTCATCCGACAATCCCAACTCGGTCGCCAGCAGGCGGGCTGTCTTGTGGCATTCACAATAATACGGGTCGCCCAGTTCCAGCGTACGCCGGGGTGTACCGTGAAAACTCATGATCAGCTTTTCAGGCCGACCATAGTGCTGCCAGTGCTGCTCCACCGATTCGCGCAAGGCAGCGATATATCCGGCATCGTCATGGTAATTCCTCACCAGGCGCAGCGACGGAATATTGCGTACTTTCGCATAGTGACTGAACACGACATCATTCACCGAAGCAGTGGTCGTGCCGGAATATTGCGGATAAGCCGGCACCACCAGGACACGGTCGCAATGTTCGTCCTGGAACTGTTGCAGCACTGATTCTATGGAAGGCGAACCGTAGCGCATCGCATAGGCTACGGTAACCTCATGCCCGCGTCCACTCAGATAGTCCTGCAGCAGTTTGGCCTGCTTTTCCGTGTGGAACTTGAGAGGAGAACCTTCGTTGCTCCAGATCGATGCGTATTTTTCTGCCGATTGCTTGGAGCGAAACGGCAGGATGAATCCATTCAGAATGATGGTCCAGATAAAAGGCGGGATTTCCACTACCCTCGGATCGGACAGGAACTGCTTGAGATAAGTCCTGACTGCCGGGGCCGTGGGTGCATCGGGAGTGCCGAGATTGACCAGTACAACACCAGTCCTGCGGGGCCGGCCATGCTTGTGCTGAGGTTCCGGTGCAAATGTCATAGTGATGAAAACCTTTTTTTATATTTGCAGTAACAGGCCAGAAAAAAGTGTTACGAGGCCAGTAATTCGCGCGCATGCTTGCGCGTGGTTGCGGTAATTTCCAGCCCCCCCAGCATGCGGGCAATTTCTTCCACGCGCAACTTGGCATCCAGCATGGCAATATGCGACACCGTCTTGCCTGCCTCGTCACGCTTGCTGACCTGGAAATGCTGGTTGGCCTGGCTGGCAACCTGTGGCAAATGCGTTACGCACAACACCTGTCGGTCCTGCCCCAGTCGCTTGAGCAAGCGACCCACTACTTCGGCCACGCCCCCGCCTATACCGCTGTCCACCTCGTCGAAAATCAGGGTCGGGGTGGCGGTGGCACTGGAAGCAATCACGGAAATCGCCAGCGAAATACGCGCCAATTCACCGCCCGAAGCCACCTTCGCCAGCGGACGAGGCATAGTGCCGGTATGGCCGGCCACCAGAAATTCCACTTGCTCCAGCCCACAGGCTGCCGGTTCACATTCATTCAGCGCCACTTCGAAACGGCCGCCTGCCATGGACAAGTCCTGCATCGCTGCCGTGACGGCTTCACTCAGCGCCTTGGCTGCCTTGGCGCGGTTTTTCGATAACTTGCGAGCTGCATCCATATAAGCCGACTTCAGCTTTTCTTCCTGCTCGCGCAAGGCGTCGAGATCACTGGCATCGGCAAGTTGCTGCAATTGCGCGGACAGGACTTCCAGCTCTTGCGGCAGATCTTCCGGCTCAACCCGGAACTTGCGCGCCGTTGCATGAATGATGTCCAGGCGTGCTTCGACTTCGCGCAAGCGTTCCGGGTCCAACTCCAGCCGACCAAGATAATCGTTCAGCGCATAAACGGTTTCCTGCAACTGTATGCGCGCCGGTTCCAGCGTTTCCATGACCGGCTTCAAGGCTTCGTCGATATCGGCCAGCTTACCCAGCTTCTGCGTCAGCGACGAAAGTCGTGACAGGATGGGATCATCCGATTCCGAAATCGCGGAAAGGGCCTCCTGCGCGCCATCAATCAGGCTAGCGGCGTGGGACAGGCGGCTATGCTCATTGCTGATCTCGTTCCACTCACCCGGCTTCATCGCCAGCTTTTCCAGTTCGCCGACCTGCCATTCCAGGCGCTCGCGTTCCAGCAGCACATTCCGGGCGTTGGTTTCGAATTCTTCGCGCTGCCTGGCGGTGGCGCGCCATGCCTTGTAGGCCGAAGCAACTGCCTTGGCATCATCCTGCAGTCCTGCCTGGGTATCGAGCAGTGTGCGCTGGGCATCGGCTTTCAGCAGCGACTGGTGCGCATGCTGGCCATGGATATCGACCAGCATTTCACCCAGGTCGCGCAGTTGCGTGGCAGTGGCGGTTATGCCGTTAATGAATGCTTTCGAGCGCCCCGCATTATCGATCACGCGGCGCAGCAGCACGCTGCCGTCCTCGCTCTGAAATTCGTTGGATTCCAGCCAGGCCTGAACCGTTCCGTCGACGATGAATTCGGCGCTGATATCGGCCTTAGCCGCACCTTCGCGCACCATGCTGGCATCGCCACGGCTACCCAGCGCTAGCGCCAGCGCATCGATCAGGATGGACTTGCCGGCGCCGGTTTCACCCGTAAATACGGAGAAACCGGAAGCCAGTTCCAGTTCTACCGCATCGACAATCACAAAATCACGTATGGAAAGGGTACGCAGCATGGAATAAGAGGATAAACGGGCGCAGTCTCGGCATGAGCGCTTAATGTTTTGTTAACGCATTTATCGGCACTGTTGAAGCCGACGGCTTGTCACGCCAGCCGCTTCAAGGCCGCTTATTTTAACTGACCTTCTGCTGACGGATATTCGTTCCAGTGCAGTTTTTCCCGCAGCATGTCGTAGTAATTCCACCCCTCGGGATGCAGGAAAGTAATCGACTGCTTGGAGCGACGGATGATGATGCGGTCATGATGCGCCAGGCTGGTCAGCGTCTGCATGTCGAAATTCACATTGATATCGCGCCCGCCCATCACCTGGATCAGGATTTCACTGGAATCCGGTATTGCAATCGGCCGGTTGGACAAGGCATGCGGCGCAATCGGCACCAGCACCATGCCGCCCAGGCGCGGATGCAGAATCGGGCCGCCGGCCGATAAGGCATAGGCAGTAGAACCGGTAGGCGTTGCGACAATCAGGCCGTCGGAACGCTGGTTGTACATGAAATGGCGATCCACATACACCCGTAATTCCACCATGCCGGAACCGGCACCGCGCGCCACCACCACGTCATTAAAGGCCAGCGCCTGATAGATGGGCACCCCGTCGCGCTGCACGGTCGCTTCCAGCAGGCTGCGTTGCTCGGACTCAATTTTTCCGCTCAGCATTTCCGCAAGCAGGACCATCATGCGATCAGCGGGAATATCGGTGATAAAACCTAGACGCCCCTGGTTGATGCCGATCAGGGGAACGCCGTAAGGCGCGAGCTGGCGCGCAATGCCCAGCATGGTTCCATCGCCGCCAACGACGATGGCTGCATCGGCCTGTTCACCGATTTCGGCGGGTGTCACCGATGGATATTTCCGGAGCTCGGCGTGCTTGGCGGTCTCGCGCTCGACGATAACGTTAAAGCCCGACTTATCAAGAAAAGAAGTCACGTCCAGCAGCGGCTTGGCTATGCCTGCGGCCATGGGTTTGCCAACGATGGCAATCGTTTTGAAACGGGAAGCTTGGAGGGATGATGAAGACGACATGGCCGAGATTAGACCATACTTCAAGGTGTTATGGCAGCAGCATGTGAGCAAATCCCCACGTGACCTGTGGGCACAATGGCAAGGCCTTGTGTGTGCTGTGTCGCACATCAGCCGCCGGCCTCGCCAATGCGCACAAGTGCGCCGGATTTGCTCTACACTGTACCGCATGAATCACCTCAATGACTGGAGCACCCCTCTGGAACCGCTCTGGCAGGCTCGTTAGAATACCCATCATGCAACTCGACAATCGCGCTCAACTGCTGCTTAAAACCCTGGTGGAACGTTATATCGCTGATGGCCAGCCGGTGGGTTCGCGCGCCTTGTCAAAAATCTCGGGGCTGGAGGTTTCCCCGGCGACCATCCGCAACATCATGGCGGACCTGGAAGAAATGGGATTTGTCGCCAGCCCTCACACGTCGGCAGGCAGGATTCCCACGCCACGCGGCTATCGCTTTTTCGTCGATACCCTGCTGACGGTGCAACCGATAGATGAAACGACGGTGGAATCCAAGCTGCATCCGCGCCTGCAGGCCAGCTCTCCGCAAAAGATCATTACCAGCGCCGCTCAGACACTTTCCTCGCTGTCGCAATTTGCCGGCATAGTCCTGACGCCGCGCCGCGAATCGGTATTCCGGCAAATCGAATTTCTGCGCCTATCGGAAAAACGCATATTACTGGTCATCGTTTCCCCGAACGGAGAGGTGCAAAACCGGCTGCTGCTGACAGAAACCGATTACACGCCCTCGCAACTGGTGGAGGCCGCCAATTACCTCAACCAGCATTACTCCGGCATGCGTTTTGAGGATATGCGCCAGAAACTGCAAGCCGAACTGCGCCAGCTGCGCGACGACATGGTGCACCTGATGCAGGCAGCAGTGGATGCCGGCAGCGATGCCATGAACGAGGAAGGCGACGATGTGGTGATTGCCGGCGAGGGCAATCTGCTGGGTGTAGCCGAACTGTCCTCCAACATGAATTCGCTGCGCCGCCTGTTTGAGCTGTTCGAACAGAAAACCAGCCTGATGCAGTTGCTCGACGTGTCCAGCAAGGCCACTGGCGTCCAGATTTTCATCGGTGGGGAATCGCAACTGATGCCCATGGATGACATGAGCGTGGTTACCGCGCCCTATGAAGTCAATGGCAAAATAGTCGGCACACTAGGCGTGATCGGCCCCACGCGGATGGCCTATGAGCGGGTGATACCTATCGTCGACATCACCGCCAAGCTGCTGTCCAATGCCTTGAGTCACTCCTAGCCTTACGCATGACTGCTCAGGCTGCCGCTGCCTCTCATTCGTTCCGTATCGGCCTGATCTCGGATACACATGGCCTCTTGCGACCGGAAGCAATGGCAGCCCTGCGCGGCGCAGACCATCTCATCCACGCCGGCGACATCGGTAAACCTTTTATTCTGGAAGAACTTGCCACACTTGCCCCGCTGACCGCCGTACGGGGCAACAACGATACCGGCGAATGGGCAGCCCAACTGCCGGACGCCGTGTCTGTTGAACTGGCAGGGATGCCTGTGCATATTCTGCACGACATCAAGGAACTGGGGAAATATGCCGATCCCGGCGCTGCGCAAATCATCGTCGCCGGCCACTCGCACCAAGCGCTGATTCGCTCGGAAAACGGGTCTCTATACGTTAACCCAGGCAGTGCAGGGCCGCGACGGTTTCGTTTACCGATAACCGTCGCAATGCTGACTATTCAGGAAGGGGAGTTGCAGGCGGAAATCATTCACCTGCTTTGAAGCCCGAATACACCCTGCATCAACGCGTGCGATGCGGGCATTTCACCTTGGTGCAATGCGCATAGAGCGCCAGGGCGTGCTCGGCCAGTTCGAAACCGCGCTGGGTGGCGATACGATGCTGCCGCTTCTCGATTTCTTCATCCACGAACTCTTCCACGTGGCCGCAGTCCAGACAGACCAGATGGTCGTGATGCGCCCCTTGGTTCAGTTCGTACACGGCCTTGCCAGTTTCAAAGTGGTTGCGGCTCAGAAGACCGGCCTGCTCAAATTGGGTCAGCACGCGATAGACGGTGGCGAGCCCGATGTCCATGTTCTCAGCCAGTAGCAGCTTGTATACGTCCTCCGCACTGAGATGGCGGACTTCGCTGGTCTGGAAAATCTCGAGGATTTTCAGACGAGGCAGGGTCGCTTTCAGACCGCTGGCTTTCAGTTCGGAAGGGTTATCATTCATGATCTTGCTCGGATTCTGATTATCTGCTTTATCATATAG
>JAEZLB010000071.1 GCA_023435945.1 Pseudomonadota bacterium
GGAGAACATGCAACTCCCCTACTGGACCCGGCGCTTCGACGGAGCCCGCCGCATAGGCGTCAGTTAAGCGTCGCTTTGTTAAGAGCAGCTTTCGTTCCCCCCTTGCGTTTTATCTCCAGTTTCTGAGTAATTTCAGACATGGCAGCCATCGCAGCCTCCTCGCCGGACAGAACAGCGAGGTTGCGGCTATTGAAGTCATTGCCCTTCATCGCTCCCAGCGCAGGCTGCAGCACCACATCCGCCTCTTTCAGTTCGTAACGATTGATGCTTTGCCCCATGATCGCAAACGTCTGCAGCAAGACATCCAGTGTCGTTCCGGAAGCCTGCTGCAGCTCAGGCTGCGAAGAAATATTCACTGCAATCACGAAATCCGCCCCCAACTGACGCGCAAACCGAACGGGCACCGGCGACACGAGACCGCCGTCCACATAGGAACGATCTCCTATCTTCACGGGCTGGAATACGCCGGGAACGGCTGAGGAGGCCCGGACTGCCATGCCGGTATTCCCCCTTTGAAACAATATCGGCAAACCGGATTGCAAATCCGTCGCTACCGCCGCAAAAGGAATCTTCAGTTTTTCCAAAGGCACGTTGTTGACTGCGCGGTTCACATACTGCTGCAGCCCCTCCCCTTTCAGAACACCTACGTGGCGCGAGAACAGCGGAATAGACCAGTCGGAAATCGCAGCCTCCTCCATTTCCAGGGCCATCTTGTGCAATGCAAAACCATTGTTACCTGCCGCATACAACGCCCCCACAAGACTACCAGCGCTTGTACCAACGACTAGATCAGGCACGATGCCTCGCGCCTCCAGCGCCTTGATGACACCTATATGTGCAAACCCGCGTGCGGCGCCGCCGCCCAAGACCAAACCGATTTTTACCGGTGCCGCTTCCTTGGGCGCTGGAGAAGTAACGGCCGGCGTAACGGAGGGGGCCGACGTGGCTGGGGGAGAAGAAGTCGTTGTGCAAGCAGCCGTAAAGGTTATCAATAAACCTATGGCACTAACGCGCAGGAAGGAGAATGCTGAAAAGGACCGCATGAGCTTGAAACCGTAAATATTTGGCATTCAGATTCTAATCAATAGACTTTATTCAGTCTTCATTAATGAGAATTATTTACATTCTCAAAAAGATGCCTTATGATCGAACCATTATTAGCTTGATTATCCCTCAAGGAGCAATGATGCGACGTCCGATGTTGAAATTATTGTGTGGTGCCCTGATCGCTACTGGTCTGGCTGGCACTCTGCATGCGCAAGAAAAAGTTCTGAATCTGTACTCCGCTCGTCACTATCAAACGGATGAGCAACTGTATCAAGCGTTCACCAAACAAACTGGCATCCAAATCAAACGCTTCGAGAGTGATGATACTCAGTTGGTTGAGCGCCTCAAAACTGAAGGCAGCAATAGCCAGGCTGACGTGATTTTGCTAGTGGACGCTGCCCGCCTGTGGCGCGCCGAAGAAGCTGGCCTGTTCCAGCCCGTGAAATCCAAGGTACTGGAATCGCGTATTCCGTCCAACCTGCGCTCCAACGACGATGGCAAGGGCTCACAGTGGTTTGGCTTCTCCACCCGCGCCCGCTTCATCGTCTATGACAAGGCGACAGTCAAACCTGAAGATATCGCCACCTACGAGCAACTGGCTGACCCTAAACTGAAAGGCCAGGTCTGTACCCGCTCCGGCTCGCATCCCTACATGTTGTCCCTGATCGGCGCCATGATCGAACGTAATGGTGAAAAAGCAACCGAGGAATGGGCACGTGGCATGGTAGCCAATTTCGCCCGCCCCCCACGCGGCGGCGATACCGACCAGATCCGCGGCGTGGCATCCGGCGAATGTGGCGTTGCACTGACCAACTCCTATTATTACGTGCGTCTGATGCGCTCCGAGAAGCCTGAAGACAAGGAAGTCATTGCCAAAACCGGCTTCGTGTGGCCCAACCAGAAAACCACAGGCACTCATGTCAACATTGCCGGCGCTGCAGTAGCCAAGTATGCACCCAACCGTGAAGCTGCGGTCAAGTTCCTGGAATTCCTGGCCAGCGATGAAGCCCAGGTTTATTTCGCTAACGGCAATAATGAATGGCCTGTAGTCTCCACCGCCGTTGCCGAGAACCCTGCCCTTGCCTCCCTGGGTAAGTTCAAAGCCGAGACTGTCCCGGTCTCCGCGATGGGTAAAAACCAGATCGCCGCACAAAAAATCCTGGACCGCGCGGGCTACAAATAATCGAATTTCAATCTCTGTTGCTCCTGGGGAGGAGCTGCATTTTCAAGGCGCTCTGTGAGCGCCTTTTTTTATGTCTGCCTGGGTGGACGCCGGAAATTCTTCCAGTTCTTGCCAGGGCGCGACAAGCGCAGGCATGCAAGCGACTTTCATCAGATCGAACGGATTGCATCCTCTGCCGGATCTTATAAGAACCTCAGGAAGCCGCGCTTTCAATGATGACGCTGCGCGGGAAACGTGCGGTAAAAGTGCTGCCCTTGTTGAATTCAGATTCGATCAGCAAACTGCCCTTGTGGCGCAACAATACGTGCTTGACGATGGCCAGCCCCAGGCCGGTACCTTGGGTTTCACGAGAGCGGCTTTTATCCACCCGATAGAAACGCTCGGTAAGGCGCGACAGATGTTCCTGGCTGATACCTATGCCGCTGTCCTTGACCACAAACTCGGGCCCGTCCGGGGTTTGCCTCCATATGATGTCGACCCGCCCCCCTTCCGGGGTATACCGCACTGCATTGGAAACAAGATTGCTGAATGCACTGCGCAACTCTTCGGAGCTGCCCTTGATATCAGGACCGTTCATCGTCAAGGTAATCTTATGACGGCCGCCAGAAAGCGCTTCCCCTTCCCGCCATACCTGCTCCAGCAAATGTTCCATGCTCAACGGCTCGGAGCGCAACGGATAGTCGATCGACTCCAGCCTCGTCAGTGACAGCATGTCGTCCACCAGTCGCTGCATGCGCTGCCCCTGTTCTGTCATCAGCTTGAGGTGGGCGCTTCGCATTTCCGGATCCATATCAGGCTGGGCGCCAGCGATTTCCAGAAAGCCGTTAATGACAGTCAGGGGGGTACGTAATTCGTGCGAGGCATTGGCGATAAAATCGCGCCGCATCATTTCGATTCTCTCGGCTTCCGTAACGTCCTGCGTCACCAGGATCTGGCGACGGTTTTCGAAAGGAATGATATGAATCAGGAGTTTTCGATCACGAAAGCTTAGTGCCAGAGGCTGTTCATATCGGCCAAGAATAATGTAATCAACAAAGTCGGGATGTCGAATCAGATTGGTGACACGCATTCCCTTGTCGCGTTCTTGGTCCAAGCCGAGGTGGCTTTCCGCCAGAGGGTTGCACCACTCCAGGAATAACACGTCATCCATGATCACTACGCCGTCCGGCAGGCGGTTCATGGCCTGCCGAAAGCGTGTCAGCCACTCGTCCAATTCATTGCGATTTTTTTCATCGTCGCGGCGCAAACGATACAGGCGCGCAAAAACATTGGTCCACGCCCCCCACCCGTCGGGCAGGGCCGTTGCCTGCGGATTATCAAGCCAATGGGCCAGGCGGTACAGATAAGCAAGCTGGATAACGACCAGAACGGTCATGGCTAGCAAGCCGATGAACAAACCGATGCGCAATCCCAGGAA
>JAEZLB010000117.1 GCA_023435945.1 Pseudomonadota bacterium
GGCTGCTGCAAACCGGCGATGCTGATTTCTATCACAGGGGAATGGACAAGCAGCCCCCCTGGTGTACGCCGGGGCTACGCTTTTACCAGACCATGATGGAGAAAGACCGCAATCCACCGCTTGCCAACCAGGCCCGTCTGCGCAGTTTGACGCACACGCATGGCGGTGAAGTAGAGGTAGTCTGTTCGCACGATCCGCTTGAGTTCGAATGCCTCGCAGGACATTCCTTGCGGGCTCCCCTGAAGACGCGAGCCAGTCCCCGTCTGGATGTCGCACCCCGGCATGGATGGGAACAGGCCGAGCAGAGCGCGAGGGTGCGGGTGCGGCATGAAAAGTCGGTCCGGCGCAACATTGCCGTCAGAAACGATGTTTATCTAAACTGATACACATATCCGAAACGTATCGCGCTTTCATGATCGCGGTCGACCAGCGGGCTATCCTTGATGCCATCCCCTAACCAGGTCAGGCTCAGATCAGCGTAAATACTGTGTTGCCTGGAAAAAGTATAGGCGCTTCGCAAACCCAGTTCCGTATTCAAGGTGGATTCACCCTGGTAAGCGGGGCGGCCGGCTCTGGCTTCCGAAGGACGGACTCCATAGTAGTAATCGACATAGTCTTCATCCAGCCAGTTGAGCGCCAGGCGAGGCGTGTGCAGGAAATTGCCAAGCCGGTAGGGTTTTTCCACGGTGACTTGCAGGCGTTGCCCCTCGCTGTGATCCGACGCATCAGCCAACCAGTCCAGGCCAAGGTGCGCTACCTCATGCCGCCAGCGCCCGGCTACGCCCAGCCATAAGCTGGACTTGCGTTCTGCCATGCCATTCAAAATGGGCGCATCATCGGGCTCGTAACCATCTTCGAAAGCATAGCGTGCCCGCAAGGCAAGCGAGAACCGGTCGTCCAGGGCAGCTTGAGATCAACGGTAGGGCCCGCAAAACGTACCCAGTCGTTTTCGTAAGTCAGCAAAGGAATCGTGGTGGTGTCGGTATCCACATCCCGGTAAGCTTTCTTCTTGAAACTGATGCCGGCGCCTAGGCCCCATTGCCGTTCCGGCTGCGCAGAGGCGGCTGGAAAATCCGTTGTGGGACTTTGAGCGTGGCTGGCCATAGGCAGGCTCCCGCCAATGCCTAGCACAACAAGCAGGAAAGTGATGCGCAATGATGAGAAGTTAGCCATGAAGGCTCCGATGAAAATGAGAAGATCAGGGCGGCGCAAAAAACGGTGAATCCAAACACGACAGCAATCATGCAAAGGCCGGCTTTAAGTAAAAAGTAACTGCTGGCACTGCGTGTTTCAGATCAGGGCAGATAGGCTGAGTTCCCGCTGGAAAAAGCATGTTTGCGCAGCGTTGAAAGCAAGGACGCGCAATCTTTAATGCCAGATACCACGCTCAGGACATCCCGGATTGATCTTTTTCGGAAGCTGCCTTGAGGTGGTAGGCAACGCCGCCTTGCCAGAACAGCAGGCCCGCGACCGTAAATCCCAGTTGTCCCAATGCCAGCCATAACACCGATCCATCCAGCGCGGGCGCAACGACGCCGGCAACGATGGCACCCAGCATGGTCTGCACAAAGGATTGG
Source organism: Pseudomonadota bacterium (assembly GCA_023435945.1). Lineage (GTDB taxonomy): Bacteria > Pseudomonadota > Gammaproteobacteria > Burkholderiales > Burkholderiaceae_D > JAEZLB01. The sequence continues at coordinate 1,578 of JAEZLB010000117.1, forward strand.
CTGGAAGCGACAACGCCCCTTATCGACGGGAACAAGTCGAGAATCAGCAGTGTGATGCCGGGTGCTGCCACGGACATGCCGAAGGTATAGAAAAACAGGGGCACGACCGACCAGGGCAGTGCAGGCGGAAAAATCGCGTGATAGAGCACGTTCATGGCCGATGCGCCAATCAGGAACATGTAGCCCAGCCGGACCTGATGCGGAACGCTGGTCTTGCCAGCAAGGCGGTTGGCGGTCAGCGCACCCAGGAAGATGCCGGCCACCGAGGGTACGAATTGCCACGCGAACTGGTCCGGGCCCAGGCCCAGGTGCTGGGTGATAAAGGCGGGGGCCGCCGCAACATACAGGAACATGCCAGCGAAATTGAGCGCCAGCGCACCTGCCTTCAGATGGAATATTTTTGAATACAGTATCTGCTTGTAGCTCGTGGTCAGAAAGGCGGGATTGAAGGGATGGCGTTTCTCGGGGGGCAGGCTCTCCGGCAGGCGCTTGTAGCACAGCACAATCAGCAGCACGGTATAGAGAAACAGGAAAAGGAAGATGGAGCGCCAGTCCAGCAGCGTCACTATCCATCCACCCATGATGGGAGCAATTGCCGGTGCAATGGAAAAAATCATGGTGACGAGCGACAGCAGGCGTGCGGCAGCGGCGCCGGAATACAGATCGCGAATGATGGCGCGTCCGACCACGACGCCGGCACCCGCCGAGATGCCTTGCAGGATACGGAATGCCCACAGGTATTCGATGCTGTGCGCGGCTGCACAACCCAGTGAGGCCACGGCAAATACGGCCAGGGCTCCAATGATGATGTTGCGGCGGCCAAAGGCATCGGACAAGGGGCCATGCCACAGGATCATGGCGGCGAATGACTGCATGTAAGCCGTCAGCGTTTGCTGCACTTCTATTGCGGTGGCATCGAGCGATGCCTGAATTGCAGGAAATGCCGGCAGATAGGTGTCAATGGAGAATGGGCCGAGCATGGCCAGTGCCGCCAGCATCAGGGCTAGCAGGTTGGCGCCCGGCACGGGTGGTGTCGCTTTTCCGGCTGGGGCAGGAGTCTTGTTGCTGAATTCGGAATCGACAGTCATGTAAAAATAAGGATGCTGTCCATTAAGAGTTGGCGAGAAAACGAAAGTTGCGCACGGCAGCACCCCCTCTTTAGCAGGGCTTGTCGCAAAGCAGGGGCCAGCCTTGCAAGGCGTGCTTGTCAACGATGGACGCCATGGCATGCATGATACCCGCTTGCCCTTGCAGCATGGATGAAAGCGTGTACTTTATTGCATCCAATGTACGCTCTTTCGCATAAAAAGAACGCTCCGTGGCAATATCGCGGGCAGCATGAATGCTGCCCGAAGCCGATGCATCGTGATAAGGCTTTTGCCGGTCACGTAGGCCAGCCTTATCACGAAGGCCCAGATAAGACAAGCAGGGCGCGGTCTCATCTGTCCGGCAGGTGTGCATCGAATCAGGTGATGCACGAGTTCAGGTATTACGTATGGTGACCAGCGTCGACAAACCGAGGAAATTCACCTTGCGGGCCGATATCACTTCCCAGTCGTATTTCAGGATCTGCTCGTCACAGCGGAAATCGGAGCGAAAGCCGATGCGGTCGGCAAGAGAACGCACGGCGCGCTCCATGAACCACCAGAAACGGCTGCCGCTGAAATGATTCAGGATCAGGATGGTGC
>JAEZLB010000123.1 GCA_023435945.1 Pseudomonadota bacterium
CTGGCCCTCGCTCCAGCGATGATCGGCTGGAATCGTTTCAACCCGTCGCGGATGCGCTCCAAAGCTTTCGCGGGTACAGACGCCATGATCCTTCTCCATGTCTGTTATCGGAGCTTGGTTTACTTCCTAGATCGTCGATAGGTCAACGTTACGGCTACAGAAGCGTGACCTGGATCGCGAGGGATTGCGTAATCTGTGACTCAGATGCGGTCTGCAGCTTCGCTAGCAAAGACAAGAGCAGCTACTTCGCCAGTCACGAGCCCGCCATCTGTCGTCACTGCTGCGCTCATCTCACTTTCGCGCAGCGCCAGTTCTCGACGGCGATCGATGGCCATATCTGCGAACTCTGCACCTGCACAATCGGTCCGCTCATCTCATACTGCGCGCTCACCGAAGCTTGGTCCGGCAGCGTCATGGAAGAAGAGAATGATTTCTTTGCGGGTGTCATGAAGATCGCCTTAGGCATCTTCATCGGCGCGATGCTGATCTGGGCGGTTGTCGAGCTGCGTGCTCGGTATGAGATCAGTCAATTCAACAAGGCGGCCGTTGCGGAGCTGAATCGACAAGCGGAGATTGCGCGTGAACACTACTCGCAGCGCGCGCGTCAGCAGGAAGCCCAGCGCAACGAACAGGCAGCTCGCGTCGCGCGAACTCGCGAACAGCAGGCCGCACAGATCGCTGCGGAACGCAGCAAGGAAAGAGCCTGGACTGCCTTCTATCGACCCTCCGAGCAATGTCTCAACACCGCAAGCGTTGAATGCGGTAACGCGTACATCAGGGCGCGAAGGGAGTTTGAGCGGAAGTATGCGGCGGGGGAGTTGTAGCACATGTTTGCTAGCGACTCAGAGCGGATGTGTGTCCGTGCCAACAATAAGACTGTCTGCTCGCCGGAAATCCTTGTTCCGAAGATTTCCATGCCCTTGTTCGGATACCTCGGCGATGCTAATGCGACACCAAACCACATCGTGGTTTGGCATCAGTTTGGTCAGTTCGACGCCGGTGGCGCATCTGTTTCGACTCGTGCGAACGATTCGGAGCAGCCAACTCTGAATCGTTCCGGGAGAATTAGCTGATGGCGGCCAAGGCGGCAGCGATGAAGATGCCCGAACTACTGGTCTTCGCCAGGGTGTTCGTCCTTGGATTTGTCGGAGCAGAAACGTGGCGCGTTGCATTCTATCTCGGTACTAATCTAGCAAAGGATCTGGACGACATCGGCTTATGGGTGAGAGCCGTGTCAGTCATAACTGTCCTCGTGCTTTGCCTAACTTACGCAGTCGCACGAGGTGCGCACTTGGCTGCTGCGCGTATGGGATCGAGCTATCGCATCGATTTGCTAGTGGCTGTGCTCGTCGGGGTTTGGTCCAACGAGTTGGTATCTCCTTCCCTTAAGAAGATGCACACGGCGTTGGAATCCTCAGACCCGCGTTGGACCTTAGCGACGCTCATTCTTCTCGGGTTCCCACTATTATCATCTCTCATTCAGCAACATTGGCCGAGGCGGAGAAAGCACCCGCAGCTGTATTTCATCCCCGACGAGGAGATCGGCGACGAGGCCGATGATCTACTCGCGAGTCACGCGCAGGCGAAATCGTTTGCAGAGACGGTTCTCGCGAGCGGCGCGCATCCAGGGCTGGTCTTTGGCGTAGACGGTCCGTGGGGTGTAGGGAAGACCAGCTTCATCAATCTGGCTGAGCGCTATTGGGAAAGCTCCTCAGACAAAGTCATCGTGTGTCGGTTCGAGCCACTTCGCTATGCGTCGGAGCCCGACTTGGCGGATCGCCTAATTCGCGATCTGTCGAGTGCGATCCAAAGCAAGGTTTTCGCACCGGAGTTCAGACCCGCTGCGTCGCGGTACTCGAGACTCATCAAGGGAAGAGCCGACATCTCGTTTCTAGGTTTCAAGATTTCACTAGTGCCATCGCAAGAGACGGTTGATGAGCTTCTCCACGACATTGATGAGGTCCTCCGCCGAATTGATCGCCGCGTAATCATCGTCATAGACGACTTGGATCGTCTGGATGCGAAGACTACGAACAATGTGTTGTTCGCAACGAGGCGTACTTTCAATCTGTCTCAGGCGACCTACGTCCTTTGCTATGACACGGAAATTCTTGCTGGAAGCAAGGAAGAAGGGTCTAGAGCGCGCGAGTTTTTGGAAAAATTTGTCACCGTCAAACTCAGCCTCATTGTTGACAGTTCAAGCATTCGAGATTTCTTGAGACGGGATTGGAAACGCGAAGAAGGTCAGCTCGGGTCGGTGCCCTCAGACACAATGGTCAAGCTTGGTGCGGTGCTCACGGAGCTGGCGGACATACTAGATGGCGAGCTGGCAGCGGATTACCTGCCTCTTGTTGGCGACCTGCGGAAGGTGAAGCGCTTCGTGAACGCTATGCTGCTGATGCAGATCGAAAGGACCGACTTAGGTCGAACTGACTTCAACAGACGTGACCTTATCAACTTGATGCTTCTGCATCTGAACTACCCTGGCGTGTTCCGGCGCATTTATGGAGAAGAGACCGAGGGCCGAACGGGTACGTTCTCCCTGCGGCGGGAGTACGGAAAACCGGAGTTCAAAAACGCTCCGACCTTTGCGTCGCTGAAGGAGGAACTTCAGCCCTCCGCGTGGTTCTTGTTAGCGCAGTTGTTTGACGCCGAAACGTTGGGGATTGGCGAAGCATCTGCGATTGAGGAATCTATTCTTCGATCCAGGGCCTGCTTCAACAGCAGCGGCCTCAGAAATCTGGAGACGTACCTGAAACTTATCGTTAGGTTTGCCAGTCCGGATCCTCAACAGACTTTTGTGCTTTACCAACGCGCAGTGGAACGAGTCCGGAAGGGTGAGCGCGTTTCTTCAGTTCTCGCTTCACCCGAATTTGATTTGTCACGCGGAGAACTCTCTCATGACCAGTTTTGGCGGTTGCTAGTCAGCCAGTCCAACGAGCTGCGCGGCGCGGTGATTGATAACGCGATAGACACGCTCGTTGAGCATTTGCCGCGCTACGCGGCATTCGACAATGACGACCGAGGGCTGCGTCAGCGCTCAATCTATTCTCTCTTGCGTCTGTTGGATCGCGCCGGTTGGCGGAAGACGGCCGGACGACGCGCCTCGAATAGCGATGACAATGTCGTCGAGATTGCGTGGCGAATGTTCGGGGAACACGCGTATCGACATAAGGGGCTGCTTGAAAGACTGGCAAATCCGAATCGTGGCGTTCTAGGTTGGAACGATCTCATGTTGTTCAGGCTTCAGTGCTCTGCCGATCGCGGGGGGCAGCTCTACAACCTGCATAGGGCCCTTTTCGTCAATCAGGATAGAACGGCCGAGACGGCCGGACTAGTCAGCAAACTTGCGTTGACCGGGATGAGGAAGATCTCTCAGGAGGTGTTCGGGATGTTCAAACGAACCTACATTGATCCCGGCCGCAACTTTCTCGCGGAGGCTGAAGCGGTGCCAATTGAGGAATTCCTCGGTGAAGCCTTTGCTCCGCTGGTTGAAGAGGCATCGCGCGACCCTCGGTCCGAGCGAAATACGATTGCCCGTCAGGTTGCATCTGCTCGCTCGGTGGTCAAATCCTTCGTGATTTATCAGCTCAGCAATTCCCTTCCCCCAAACGGAGCAGGTGTTGGCTGCGGACACTACGACGAGATCGGCAACAGGGACAGCGGTGGGATAGCCAAGACAATGAACGATTATGTATTCAACACCTGTTTCAATCCCAAGATCGATGAGAACAACTCCACACTGTTTCTTGACTACTGTCTCTCGAACCTAAGCAATTCGTTCTTTGCTGATAGCGATGAGGAAGGCTACGTTGCGACAAAGACTGCACTTCCTGGAGGGCTGGAGGCGAAAGAGATGGGGGGCTATTGGAGACGACATCGCGAGTACATCCGTGGACTCAATCTGCATGCCAGTGAGCGAAGTGTTGTCACGCCGAACTACATTGCGTTCTACCGCGACGATCTAACGCGAGTGTTCGCAGTGCTCGACGAACTGGCTGAGGATCACTCTGAGTTCATTCGGGACGTCTGACTTGAAACCCAGTTAGCAAGACAGCGACGTCGCTCCTGATCTTCCTTTCGCATCCTCGATGCGCACATGCTCCGAGTCATCACCAAACCGCTATCCCAAAGAGACCATCGTACCCCCTCGATGCCTGGTCATAACCACACCGTCGGTGCCGGGCCGCGGGTTCGTGGGTTTGAAGCGATGTCCGTCGCTCGTGCGCAGTGGCTTCGTTGCGAACGGTGCGCCCAGCAGCAGCCGGGTTAGCATGACAGCAACGTTCCAC
>JAEZLB010000151.1 GCA_023435945.1 Pseudomonadota bacterium
ACAGGCCTTCCATGCCGAAGGTACGCGCTTCGTCGACCAGGATGGGCACAACACGCTTGCCCAGACTCTGATCGCACAGCAATGCGGTAAGCACACGCACATAAGCTTGCGTAGTGGAGATTTCACGGCCTTCTGCAGTCGGTTCGAGCACTGCCTTGAAAGCTTCCAGCGGAGGCACGACCAGTTGCTCATCCGCCTTCTGGCGACGCTGTGGCAGGTAACCGCCAAGTGCCTTGCGGCGCTCGTGCATATACTTGATTTCCGGCGCATCGTCGGCCGGCTTGTAGAACGGAATCTCGTGCAGCTTGTCGTCCGGAATAGGGATACTGAAGCGATCGCGCATTTCGCGAACAGCATCATCATCCAGCTTCTTGGTCTGATGAGCGGTATTGCGTGCCTCACCGGATTTGCCCATACCATAACCCTTGACGGTCTTGACCAGCAGGACCGTAGGTTGGCCAGTGTGTTCCTGTGCTTTTTTGAATGCGGCGTAAATCTTGTGCGGATCGTGGCCACCACGGGTCAGGCGCCAGATATCGTCATCCGACATCTTGGAAACCATTTCCAGCAACTTGGGATGCTTGCCGAAGAAATGCTTGCGCACGTAGGCGCCATCCTTGGCACGGTAGTTCTGGTATTCACCATCCACTGTTTCCATCATCACGCGCATCAGGATGCCATCGGTATCGCGCGACAGCAGGTCATCCCAGTTGCTGCCCCAGATGACCTTGATCACGTTCCAGCCTGCACCACGGAATTCACCTTCCAGCTCCTGGATGATCTTGCCGTTGCCGCGCACCGGACCGTCCAGGCGCTGCAGATTACAGTTAATCACCATGACCAGGTTGTCCAGGCCTTCACGGGCTGCCACACCGATTGCGCCCTTGGATTCCGGCTCATCCATTTCGCCGTCGCCACAGAACACCCACACTTTACGCTTGTCGGTATTAGCAATACCGCGTGCGTGCAGATAGCGCAGGAAACGCGCCTGATAGATCGCCATGATCGGGCCCAGACCCATGGACACGGTCGGGAACTGCCAGAAATCCGGCATCAGGTGAGGATGCGGGTAAGACGACAAACCTTTTTTGTCAGCTTCCACACGGAAGTTGGTCAGTTGATCTTCCGTCAGACGCCCCTCCAGGAAGGCGCGGGCATACACGCCGGGCGACGAGTGGCCTTGAATATAAAGCAGGTCACCGCCGTGATCTTCGGTCGGCGCATGCCAGAAATGGTTAAAACCTATGCCCAGCATGTTCGCAAGCGAAGCAAAGCTGGAGATATGACCACCGAGGTCACCGTCGGCACGATTAGCTTTTACTACCATGGCCATTGCATTCCAGCGCATCCAGGAACGCAGGCGCTCTTCGTATTCCAGGTTGCCGGGGCAATGGTCTTCGAGATGAGCGGGAATCGTATTAACGTAGGCAGTGGTCGCAGAGAATGGGATATTGGAGCCACGGCGGCGAGCCAGATCTACCATGCGTTGCAGCAGGTAGTGAGCGCGATCCGGACCTTCGGTCTGGATCACCGCTTCGAGGGCATCCAGCCACTCCTGCGTTTCCATCACATCGGGATCATTGGCGGCCTGAGCCAGTATTTGATCGATTTGGGCGGACATAATGCCTCTCCTATATATGATCACCTGCCTTGATGGAACATCGCAGCGGCAATTTTGCTTATGGTCTTTGAGCTTAATAAACTTGTAGATATTAACAGGAGTTTTACCCATTTCCAAATGGCGGTACGTGTTTTCATAATGTGAAAAACCTCTCGCCGCGTGGACGTTCTCTTTCTATGGCATGCTGTGTGTGCAAACCGTTCCGCCGCCTGCGAAAAAAGCCCGAGGCGGCGGGCAGCTATAATTCCTGTTTTACCTTTTTGACTCTGAAAAATGCCAGCCCAGATTATCGACGGAAACCAGATCGCCAAACAGATTCGCAGCCAGGTAGCGGAACGCGCCGCCGCCCTCACCGCCCAAGGCAAGCAGCCGGGACTCGCCGTTATCCTGGTGGGCGCCGATCCCGCTTCCCAGGTCTATGTCCGCAACAAGGTCAAAGCCTGTGTGGACAACGGACTGCATTCGGTCATGGAGCAATATGAGGCCGACATGTCGGAAGCCGACCTGCTGGCCCGCATCGACGCGCTGAACAAGGATCCCAAGATTCACGGCATCCTGGTACAACTGCCTTTGCCCAAGCACATCGACGCTCACAAGGTGATCGAAGCCATCGCGCCAGAAAAAGATGTCGATGGTTTTCACGTTGCCAATGCCGGCATGTTAATGACCGGCCAGCCGCTGTTCCGCCCCTGCACGCCCTATGGCGTGATGAAAATGCTGGAAGCCATCGAATATCCGATCCGAGGCGCGCATGCCGTGATCGTCGGTGCCTCCAACATTGTCGGCAAACCCCAGGCCATGCTGCTCTTGCAAGCGGGGGCTACCGTCACCATCTGCAATTCCAAGACCCGCGATTTGAGCAAGCACACCCGTGAGGCGGATATCGTGGTCGTTGCCACCGGCAAACGGAACATCGTCACTGGTGACATGATTAAACCGGGAGCCGTTGTTATCGACGTGGGGATCAACCGCGACGAGAACGGAAAATTGTGCGGCGATGTCGATTTCGAGTCCGCCAAGGAAGTTGCCGGTTACATCACCCCCGTGCCGGGCGGCGTAGGACCGATGACCATTACCATGCTGCTGGTTAACACCGTTGAAGCAGCGGAAAGAACCTAATTTTAAAGACCGATACATGACAGAACTCACCAATCCCCTGCTCGATTTTTCCGGACTGCCACGCTTCGACGCCATCAAGCCCGAACATGTGACACCCGCAGTTGAAAAGCTGCTGGCCGAATGCCGCAATGTCGTGTTCCAGCTGGAAGCACCCATGCAGGAAGTCACCTGGGACCATTTCGTCCAGCCGCTGGAAGATGCCACTGAAAAGCTGGGCCGGGCCTGGGGTGTGGTGGGACACCTGAATTCCGTGATGGACACGCCTGAGCTGCGTGCCGCCTATAACGAGAATCTGCCCAAACTCACCGAGTTCTGGACCTCGCTGGCACAGAACCTGGCCTTGTTCGAGAAATACAAGGCGCTGCGGCAAAGCGCGGCTTATGACAAGCTGAATACCGCGCAAAAGAAAATCATTGAAAACGCCTTGCGCGATTTCCGTCTCGGTGGTGCCGAGCTACCGGACGACAAGAAGGCACGCTTTGCCGAAATCCAGGAAAAGCAGGCCGCACTGTCCACCAAATTTTCCGAGAATGTGCTGGACGCCACCAATGATTACAAGCTGCTGGTGGAAAACGAAGCCGACCTGGCCGGCCTGCCGGAAGATGTGAAGCATGCGGCGCGCGCTGCAGCCGAACGTGACGGCAAGAGCGGTTACCAGTTCAGCCTGCATTTCCCCTCCTTCTTCCCCATCCTGCAATACGCAGACAATCGCGAGTTGCGCGAGAAGGTTTACCGTGCCAATGCCACCAAGGCTTCCGACCAGGGCGAAGTGTTCTCGAAACGCGAAGAATGGGACAACTCCTCCAACATCGCCGAAATCCTGAAACTGCGCGACGAAGAAGCCAAACTGCTGGGTTATGCGAATTTCGCGGAAGTGTCGCTGGTCTCAAAAATGGCCGAGACGCCTGCGCAGGTCATCCGCTTCCTGGAAGACCTCGCCCAGCGTGCGCGTCCCCATGCTGAAAAAGACTGGAATGAGCTGTGCGCCTTTGCAAAGGAAGAGCTTGGCCTGGAAGACCTGCAGGCCTGGGATGTCGCTTATGTTTCAGAGAAGCTGCGTGAACAGCGTTATGCGTTCTCGGAACAGGAAGTGAAGCAATACTTCCCGGAACCCAAAGTAATCGCCGGGCTGTTCCGTGTGATCCAGAACATGTTTGCGGTGCAGATCAAAGAGGACAATGCGCCGACCTGGCATCCGGATGTGCGCTTCTTCCGCATCGAAAAAGACGGGCAACTGGTTGGCCAGTTCTACCTGGACTTGTACGCACGCGCTGGCAAGCGTGGTGGCGCGTGGATGGACGATGCGCGTGCGCGCCGCCGCCTGACGCAAGGCGTACAAACGCCGGCTGCCTACCTGACCTGCAACTTCACCGAACCGGCTGTCGTGAATGGTGTGAAGAAACCGGCGCTGTTCACTCACGATGAAGTGATTACACTGTTCCACGAATTCGGCCACGGCCTGCACCACATGCTCACGCAAGTCGATGAGCTCGGGGTATCCGGCATCTCCGGCGTGGAATGGGATGCGGTGGAGTTGCCATCCCAGTTCATGGAAAACTTCTGCTGGGAATGGGATGTGTTACAAAACATGACCGCCCATGCCGAGACCGGTGAGCCGCTGCCGCGCGCGCTGTTCGACAAGATGACGGCTGCGAAAAATTTCCAGTCCGGCCTGCAGACCTTGCGCCAGGTGGAGTTCGCGCTGTTCGACATGCATCTGCATTACGACTTCGATCCTTATGGAGACAAGACTGCGCAAGATGTGATCAATGCGGTGCGTGAACAGGTTGCGGTCATCCGCCCCCCGGCATTCAACCGTTTCCAACACTCCTTCAGCCATATCTTTGCCGGTGGTTATGCCGCGGGTTACTTTAGCTACAAATGGGCAGAGGTGCTTTCGGCCGATGCTTATGCCGCGTTCGAGGAGGCTGGTGCTGCTGAAGATCCTCGCAAGCTGACTGAAACCGGCTTGCGTTTCCTGAAGGAGATCTTGGCGGTAGGCGGCTCTCGTCCGGCACTGGAATCCTTCAAGGCTTTCCGCGGCCGCGAACCTGCCATCGATGCATTGTTGCGGCATAACGGCATGGCAGCCTGAAGGAGTTAACAATCGGGGAGACGGAGACAAAATAAAATGAAACCGTTTGCGGGATGGATGGCGATTTTAATGTTGGCCTGCACGATGTCCGCGCAGGCCCAGGTCTATAAATGGGTGGGACCGGATGGCAAAATTCAGTACGGCGATACGCCACCTCCTTCCACTGCCATGCAGGTCGCGCCGCAACCGGTTGATGCTCCGTCTTCTGCCTCAAGCGGCCCTGCCCTGCCTTACGAAGTGGCAGAAGCCGCCAGGAAAAATCCGGTTACCTTTTATACCTCTGCCAATTGCGCGCCGTGTGACAGTGCACGAACCATGCTGAACTCGCGCGGCGTGCCTTTTGCGGAAAAAACGGTAAGTACCGATGAGGATGTGGATCATCTGCGCGAAGTCAGCGGCGAGTCCCAGGTACCGGTACTCATGATAGGAGCGCGCAAGCACCTGGGTTACTCTTCTGCCCAATGGGAAGCCGCGCTGACGGCAGCAGGTTATCCAACTTCCAACAAGTTGCCGGGCTCTTATCGTAACCCGCCTGCGCAGGCTGCTGCCCCCCGCAAACCGGTGCCGGAACCGGTACAGGAAACCTCCGTACCCGCTCCCACCCTGCCATCGCCTGCAGGCAATGCGCCGCCGGGATTTCGCTTCTAGGAGCGACGTTGTAACATATCGCCTCATCCAGACGCCCACGAGCCGCTCCATGACCCGCATCGATTTCTACAGCAATGTACCGGACAAGATCCAGTATGCGTGCCGACTGGTACGCAAGGCCAGAGCAGCAAACTGCCAGCTGGTCGTGTTCGGAGCCGATCGTACGCAACTGGCGGCCATCGATGAAGCTTTGTGGACTTTTTCCGATACCGACTTCCTGCCGCACGTGATGGCAGACGACCCGCTAGCGGCTCAGACGCCAGTATTACTGGCAGATGCCGACATGACGGACCTGCCGCATCACGAATTGATGATCAACCTATCCAGCCAGACACCACCGGAATTCGCCCGCTTCGAACGCCTGCTGGAAATCGTGGCGGCAGATGATGAGGACAAGATAGCAGGTCGCGAACGATATCGCTATTACCAGCAGCGTGGTTATCCGCTGAGTCATTTTGTAGCGGACAAATCATGAGCCATCCCTTTCGAGATGAAGATATTCCAGTTCTGACGGAAGTCATCGATGAAGGCAGTCCGCAGGCCGCGCCCGTGCCGAGTCCGGCAGCGATCTTGGCGACGCCCGCTTCTCCCGCACTGTTTGTATCGACACCGGCCGCGCCGCGCTGGAGTGATGCCGACCGGGAAGCGCTGGAGAAAAAACTGCAGGAGCGCATATTGCGCCAGCTGCAGGACCAAATCGATGACGTGCTGGAACAGCAGGTGCGCGACGTGCTGGCCGATGTACTGCAAACCGCAGTCAGTCAACTGGCTGGCGACATACGTACCCAGTTGCAGGCCAGCATGGAACGCGTAGTCGCCCAGGCTGTTGCACAAGAGATAGCGAAACTGCCGGAATTCAAACCGTAAAAAATAGGCAGCCTGTCAAGGCATTGCTGGCTGCCACATACCTTGCATTATTACTGCTGCACCTGATGACTTACTCAATTTCCTTCTCGCCTTTAGTCCAAGCCCGCCACCTGGCGGTGTTCAGCGAAAGGCAAATACCATGAAAGTCATCGTTCTCGGCGCTGGTATCATTGGTACGGCTTCCGCCTGGTTTCTCAACAAGGCAGAACACGAAGTCATCGTAATCGACAGGCAGCCGGGCGCTGCCCAGGAAACCAGTTTTGCCAATGGCTGCCAGATCTCGGTGTCCCATGCCGAACCCTGGGCAAACCCGTCCTCGCCCCGAAAAATCCTGAACTGGATGGGCCAGGAAGATGCGCCGCTGCTATACCGCTTCCGACCGGAATGGCTGCAATGGAAATGGGGGCTGCATTTTCTGCGCGAATGCTCTGCTACGCGCATGCACGACAACATGCAGCAGATTGTCACCCTGTGCGAATACAGCCGCCAGACCCTGCAAGCACTGCGGGAAGAAACGTCCATTGAATACGATTGCCTGACGCGAGGCATCCTGCATTTTTATACCGACCAGCAAGAGTTCGAACACTCGCTTGATGCAGCGCGCATGATGCAAACATTCGGATGCCCGCGCCGGACTATCGACGCCGAGCAAGCGGTAAAAATCGAACCAGCCTTATCCCGCATACAGCATCGCATCGTCGGCGCCGACTATACGCCCACGGATGAATCGGGTGACGTCTACCGTTTCACGACCGGCCTGGCCAAAAAGGCCCAGGATGCAGGCGTGACATTCCGTTTTAACACCATGATTACGCGCCTGATCCCAGGCACAGGAGGCACAGGCTCCCGCATCAGCGCGATCGAAGTGATCGGTCCGGACGGACGGCATGAGGTACTGAAAGCCGATGCCTTCGTGCTGGCCCTGGGCAGCTTTTCGCAGCCGCTTGCCAAGACCGCGGGTATCGATCTGCTGATCTATCCCGGAAAGGGATATTCGGCAACCTACCGTATCACGAATCCCCATGCAGCCCCTACCGTGTCGCTGACGGACGATGAATACAAGCTGGTGATTTCCCGCCTGGGCGACCGCCTGCGCGTGGCAGGCACCTGTGAATTCAACGGTTACACGCGAGAACTGAATGACGTGCGCTGCGATGCCATCACGCGCCGCATCCGCGATGTGTTTCCGGATGCCTGCGACTATGACGCCCCTGTATACTGGACCGGCCTGCGCCCCATGACGCCGTCCAACGTACCTTACATAGGTAGAACCCGGTTCACCAACCTTTTCCTCAACACCGGCCACGGCACACTGGGCTGGACCATGGGCTGTGGCTCCGGCAAGGCGATCGCCGACATCATTTCCGGGCGGCGTCCCGAGGTGGATTTCGCTTTCACCGGCATGTCCCCCGGGGTTGATCGTACTTCCCTGGCCACACCGCACCGCGTCTGATGGCAGGACCACCCCGGATTTCCTTGCACCACATTAAACCTTCTGCATTTAAGGCATAAAAGTGAATGGCTGGCGGCAGTAAAGATACGTAAGATGCAAACGCGACAGGCGATGAAAAGCGCTTTCCTCCTTTTCGCAAATGCGCTACCGTCTGCATGC
>JAEZLB010000187.1 GCA_023435945.1 Pseudomonadota bacterium
CCATGTAACGCTCGACGATCTCGCGCGCCACGCGCGCAGCGGAATCCAGATGTTCCCAGCCTTTCATGACCTGAGAAAAGGCAATCGACGGCAGGCCGAAAAGGTAACCTTCCGTCGCCGCGGCGACCGTGCCGGAATACAGGGTGTCGTCCCCCATGTTCTGGCCTTGATTGATACCTGAAACCACGAGATCGGGACGAAAATCCAGCAAGCCCGTCAGCGCAATATGTACACAGTCCGAGGGCGTGCCGTTTGTGAAGTAAAAACCATTCTCTGCCTGATAAACAGACAAGGGACGATCCAGTGTAAGGGAATTGGAACTGCCGGAACGATTACTATCCGGTGAAACCACCCGTATATCCGCAATCGGCGCCAAGACTTCGGCCAGCGCTCGCACGCCGGGAGCCAAATAACCATCGTCATTACTGATCAAGATTTTCATGGGTCAATTCTAACCGAAGCTGTTCATATCCCCTTCTTTTATGCCAATTTTTGCCGGTAAAAGTAAACACCCAAGCGGGCTGCGCACCCTCTCTCCTGCTGCAGACCATCCTTATCCACCTCAAAAACCGCCGGCATCTCCATGCCCAAGCCACTCGGCACGGAACTCGTGCCTGCCGACCATCACCTAATTACGGTACCGGTTTCCCCGAATCCATAGATTTTCAGGAGCTAAGTGATGGCAACCCAGATTCAAATCGTTTTCTACAGCATGTACGGCCACGTCTATCAACTAGCCGAAGCCATAGCAGCGGGTTGCCGCGAAGTCGAGGACACCACTGTAGAACTATCCCAGGTGCCGGAACTGGTACCGGAGGAAGTTTTGGAGAAAAGCGGCGCCAAGGCGGCACGCGCAAAATTCGCCCACATTCCGATTGCCAAGGTCGACCCACTGCCGCAAGCGAACGCCATCCTCTTCGGAACCCCGACTCGTTATGGAAACATGGCAGCGCAACTGCGCAACTTCCTGGACCAGACCGGCGGCCTATGGACGAAAGGCGCCCTGATAGGCAAGGTGGGAAGCGTTTTTTGCAGTACCGCCACGCAGCATGGCGGCCAGGAAACCACACTGGTTACCACCCACCCCACGCTGCTTCACCTGGGAATGATTGTGGTAGGCGTACCCTATTCCGAACCAAGCCTGCAGGAAATGAAAGAAGTTGCCGGCGGTACTCCCTACGGCGCATCTACCCTGACTGGCGGCGATGGTTCACGCCAACCCAGCCAGATTGACCTGGCGATTGCACGCTTTCAGGGGCGGCATGTCGCCGAAATTACCAAGGCGCTGGTCAGGGGCCGGCAACAAGGCTGACCTCACCCAGTTCTGGCATAGATGCTGGCTCATCGGAAGCAGATTTGAAAAAAGCCTGCGCTACAGCGAGTTCACGTGTGCGACTGAACGGAGGCAGGCTTTGCCAAATGCGTCGACCATAAGGTTTGGTAATCAGCCGCGGATCACAAATCATCAACACGCCGCGATCGCTTTCGTTACGGATCAGGCGTCCGGCTCCCTGTTTGAGATTGATAATCGCCTCGGGCAACTGGTGATGCGCAAAACCGTTCAAGCCCTTCTTTTCCATCGCTTCTATGCGCGCTGCCAGTACCGGATCATCCGGCGGAGCAAAGGGCAGTTTATCGATAATGACCAGGGACAGGGCTTCGCCGCGCACATCTATGCCCTCCCAGAAACTTTGGCTGCCTATCAATACACCATTGCCAGCGGCACGAAAACGATCCAGCAATTCGGTACGTCCGGCAGCACCTTGCACGAACAAGGGATAAGGCAACTGGCGCTTGTCAAAGGCCTCGCGCAAGCGCTCCGCCGCCCGATTCACGGCCCGCAGCGTGGTGCATAACAGGAAAGAGCGTCCACCAGCGGCTTCTATCATTGGCAAAGCGGCATCCACCACCGCATCGGTGTAATCCGGCGAATGCGGCAAGGGCAAGCCCTGAGGTACGTAAAGCACCCCCTGCTTCCCATAATCGAAAGGACTGGGCCAGGACTGCGCGAGCTCGTTAAACAAGCCCATCTGGCTGGCGTAATGAGTGAAATCGTTTTTTACCGCCAACGTCGCGGAAGTGAATATCCATGCCCGGGGCGCCCCCTCGCGCTGCTTGCTGAATATCGGCGCAACGGACAAGGGAGTCTGGTGCAATTGCAAGGAAGATGAAAATGTTTCCACCCACACCACGCGCTCATTACCGCTTTCCTTGGGCATCTCACCGCGAGAGGCGGCTCGCCAGGCTTCCAGCCTGTTAACCAGCTCCAGTGCGCGAACCCGACACTGCTCCAGTGTCTCGGCGCGTTCTGCCTGGCGCTCCAGCACCGAAAGCATGTCGTCCATCGCGCCCTCCAAGGTTTCCAGGGCTGGAAACAGGGGACTGGAAGCAGCGATCTGACTCAGGGCAAGGCGGACAGGGTCGGCCGGCATGGTCAGGCGAGCATCCCGCATGGCCTTCTCCACCGTTGCCACCACCATGGTCCAGTCGGCACCGTCGCGCGCATGACTCAACCCTTCCGCCAGTACGTCGCGGCACAATTCCGCGATCTGCGACGTCGACAGTGTCTCGCCGAAGAACAAGGTTGCCGTCTCCGGCAACTGATGGGCTTCATCGAAGATGACGGTATTGGCAACCGGCAGCAATTCCGCGATGCCACTGTCCTTCAGCGCCAGGTCGGCAAAGAACAAGTGGTGGTTCACCACCACCACATCAGCCTGCTGCGCTTCCTTGCGCGCCTTCATCACGAAACAATCCTGATAGTAGGCACATTCGGACCCCAGGCAGGTATCACGTGTCGATGTCACCAAATTCCACACCAGCGCGGATTCCGGCACCTTGGACAATTCTGCCTTGTCGCCCGTGGAAGAAGTTTTGGCAAAGCGGGAAATTTCGCGCAGATACCCTACGTCCTCCCGGGCGGTCAGGCGACCATTCTGCAGCGTGCGCTCCAGGTGGAAATGGCATACATAGTTCGCGCGCCCTTTGAGCAAAGCGACTGATACCGGCGCACTCAGGGCTTTGCGAATAGTCGGAATATCGCGCAAATAAAGCTGATCCTGCAGATTCTTGGTGCCGGTGGAGACAATGACCTTGCCCCCCCACAGTAAGGCAGGCGCCAGGTAGGCAAAGGTTTTGCCAGTACCGGTACCCGCTTCGGCAATCAGCGTACCCGCTCCCGCGATAGCACGGCTGATGGCTTTCGCCATTTCGGTCTGCGAGGTGCGGGAACGATAACCATCGACCGATTTGGCCAAGGGACCATTGTCTGCAAACAAACGTTCGACGTCTGCGTCGTGGATATCCGGAGAGGAAGAGGTTTCGTCGTTCAAAGCGTCGATGCGTATTTCAAGAATGGAGAGCCTGTTCCCGCCAGTAGCCATGATGGCGTATCTTTGCGTGGGACATATGCAACATCCGGTTATTCCCTATGTGAATGGTTTATCATCATTCTCCATAGTCGCCTTGGCGAAACTGATGTCATCCTTCTGCGTATGACAAACCGGAAGTATTCATCCCGGAGAGCGGGCATCAGTTTACCAGTTTCACAGAAGGAAAGCTGCTGTGACAGACGATGGAGTGCCGACCCTTGCCGGGAATGCCACACGGAACGGGGCGCTCAAAACAGCATGATCGATAGAACAAGACCATGACAAGATTGCCACTTCCATTGCGGCCCTTCTCTGGGCTGCGTATTACAGGCGACGTCATAC
>JAEZLB010000209.1 GCA_023435945.1 Pseudomonadota bacterium
CGCAGGATACTCATGGGATGTGATGCATCTTGGCCGGTGGCTGATTGCTAAAGGAGTCTCATGAGCTCATCCAACTTGCTGCTCCAAGCCTTTATTTATCTTGCCGCCGCTGTGCTTTCTGTGCCGATTTTTAAGCGGCTGGGGTTGGGATCCGTGCTGGGGTATCTGATTGCAGGCATTCTGATCGGACCCCATACGCTGCAATTGATTGGCGATCCTAAGCAGGTGCTGCACTTTGCCGAATTCGGCGTGGTGTTGCTGCTTTTTCTCATCGGGCTGGAGCTCGAGCCGGAGCGGGTGTGGGCGCTGCGCAGGTCCCTGGTAGGGCTGGGTGGCGGGCAGGTGCTTGGAACAATAGCGGTCATGGCCGGTGCAGCGTACGCGCTGGGGGTGACGTGGCAGGTGGCCGTCATCGCGGCGGCGGGGATCGCCATGTCATCGACCGCCATCGGTCTTGCGTCCATTGAAGAAAGGAGGCTGCTCGGCACATCCGGTGGGCGAGCTTCGTTTGCCGTGCTCCTGTTTCAGGACTTATCTGTCATTCCCTTGTTCATTCTGCTTGCCCTGATGGCGCCGGATACCGAGGGGGGCGCCACTGATGTGTGGGCGATCCCCAAAGCGCTTGCCATGATTGCGGCAATTATCATTGCGAGCAGGACCATCCTGAGACCCGCCATGCGCATGGTGGCCAAGACCGGTATGCGCGAAATCTTCTTTGGGTTTTCGCTGTTGCTGGTAATCGGCGTGTCCCTGGCGGTGCAGGTCGTGGGTTTGTCGATGGAGTTGGGGGCCTTTCTGGCTGGGGTGCTGCTAGCCAACTCGGAGTACCGTTATGAGCTCAGGCTGGACCTTGAGCCGATCAAGGGGCTGCTGCTGGGATTGTTCTTCATCGCCGTCGGCATGCTGGTGGATGTGTCACTGGTCCTTGGTCAGCCGCAAAAGGTTTTCGGCCTGGCGCTGCTGATTATGGCGGTCAAGATGGGCATTCTGTTCGGCCTGGGGCGGCTGTTCAAGCTTACCTGGCAGGATTCGCTGCTGATGGGGGTGGCGCTCTCGCAGATCGGTGAGTTCGCGTTCGTTATTTTCAGCGCGGCTCCTGCCCAGCGGTTCCTGTCGCGTGATACCTACAATCTGCTCAATGCCGTGGTGGCGGTTTCCATGCTGTTGACACCGTTTTTATTCGTTGTTTATGGCCGATTGATGAGGGCAGGCAGATATCGACGTCCGCGTGAATCCATCAAGGAATCCAATCCCGTCATCGTTGCGGGGTTCGGGCGTTTCGGGCAGATTGTCGGCAGGGTGCTGATGGCTAACGGCATCTCGGCGACCTTGATCGATAACGATCCGGATCAGGTGGAAGTGAGTCGTCAATTCGGCTGGAGATGTTATTACGGCGATGCCTCACGCCTTGATGTGCTGAAAGAAGCGGGGATTGCCAAAGCCAAGTTACTGGTAATCGCCATCAACGATTCTGAGGCGGCGGAGAAAATGGCGAAACTGGTTCAGCAACGCTGGCCGCGCGTTCCCATTATCATTCGGGCCAGAAGCAGGACGGATGCCTTCAATCTGCGCGATCTGGGGTTGCATCCGATCCGGGAAGTGCTGCACTCGTCGCTCGAGGCGTCCAGGCAGGCACTGGTCGCGCTGGGGGAGAGTGCGGGAGCCGCTGCCAGAATAGTCCGTCAATTCGAACACCATGACCAGCGCCTGTTCGAGGCGATGCGCAATGTGCGGGACGACAGGCAGGCGGTGCTTGACCTGATGGCGCAGGGCAGGCGCGATCTCAATAGCATCCTGGCGACAGAGCGGCAGGACATGCAGAGTGAAAAAGACGCGTCCGCCAGTCCCTCCGGGCCGGACGAGGGGAAATAGTCGCGTCTTACGAATGGTGATATTCGATAATTAACGGAGCATGATCGCTGAACCGCTGTGCCTTGTAGACGCTCGCTGACTTGGCCTTGCCTGCAAGGCCCGGCGTCGCGATCTGGTAATCGATGCGCCACCCCACGTTGTTGGCCCACGCCTGGCCGCGGTTGGACCACCAGGTGTAGCACTCGGCAGTCGTATCCGGATGCAGGCAGCGGTAGACATCCATCCAGCCGGCTTCGCCCAGCACAGCGCTCAGCCATTCGCGTTCTTCCGGCAGGAAGCCTGAATTTTTCTGGTTGCTCTTCCAGTTCTTGAGGTCGATTTCCTGGTGCGCGATATTCCAGTCACCGCAGAGCACGACTTCCTGGCCGCTGTCGCGTAATTCCAGCATGTGGGGCAGGAAGGCTTCCATGAAGCGGAACTTGGCCTGCTGCCTTTCTTCGCTGGATGACCCAGACGGGCAGTACAGGGAAATCACCGTGAGGTTGCCGAAACGGCATTCCACGTATCGACCCTCGGCGTCGAATTCCGCATTGCCAAAGCCGATCCGCATCGCATCAGGCGCCCGTTTCGAGTACAGCCCCACGCCTGAATAACCCTTTTTCTCCGCGTAATGAAAAGCGCCGTGATAACCGCTTGGCGCCAGGAAGTCCGGCGTCATATCGGGCGCCTGGGCCTTCAGCTCCTGGACGCAGACAAAATCGGCGTCCTGCTTGGCCATCCATTCGAAAAAGCCCTTTTTGGCGGCAGAGCGTATGCCGTTGAGATTCGCGGAAATGATCTTCATTGCTAAAACACCAGAACAAAACCGCGTAAGCATACACGATCCTTTCTATCGCAATGCACAGGCTTCTTCCC
>JAEZLB010000280.1 GCA_023435945.1 Pseudomonadota bacterium
CCGCCGCGAAAAAAACGGCAAGGAAGTCCGCTGCCAAATCCACTGCTGGCACTGGCGCAGCGAAAAAAACCGTAGCGAAGAAAGCAGCGACGAAAACAGCCACCAAGACTGCAACCAAGACTGCGACCAAAACCGCAGCCAAGCGCGCGACAAAAACAGCAAGCAAAACCGCTGCGGTGAAAAAAACTGCAACGAAAACGGTAGCCAAGAAAACCGCCACCAAGACCACTGGCAAGACTGCCAGCAAAACGACGGCAAGCAAGAGCACTACGGCCGCCAAGAAAGCTCCGGTCAAGCGTGCGGCAAAATCCGCCTGATCGCACATGCAATTGCTGATCGTGGCAGTCGGCCACAAGATGCCGGCGTGGATAGAAGCGGGTTACAACGAGTATGCCAAGCGCATGCCGCCCGACTGCCGCATCCAGCTCAAAGAACTGAAGCCGGTAGACCGCTCGGGCAGCCGTACGGCGGAAACGGTAATGGCGATGGAAAGAAGCCGTATCGAAGAAGCACTCCCCAAGCATGCCAAGCTGGTGGTGCTCGATGAACGCGGCAAGGATCTGACAACCATGCAATTATCGCAACATCTGAGCCAATGGCGCCAGGAAGGTGGCGATGTCGCGTTTGTTATCGGCGGCGCCGATGGCTTGGATGCGGAGCTGAAGCAGAAGGCAGATTTGTCGATACGCTTATCCAGCCTGACACTGCCGCACGGCATGGTGCGCGTACTGCTGGCAGAACAGTTGTACCGCGCCTGGTCCATCACCCAGAATCACCCCTATCACAGAGCATAAATATAAGTATCCATGAAACCGCCAGCCCATAAAATCTACCTGGCATCCAAGAGCCCGCGGCGGCGTGAATTGCTGCGCCAGATCGGGGTCGAGTTCGAATTATTGTTGTTACGAGAGGACCCGACACGCGGACCGGAGGTAAGTGAAGCGATCATACCGGGCGAAACGCCTGAGAACTATGTGGCCCGGGTAACACTGGAAAAGGCGAATGCTGCAAAACATGCAATGCTGGTGCGACACCTGCCGATGCGCATGATTCTGGCAGCCGACACCACCGTTACCGTCGATGGGCTCATACTCGGAAAACCGGTCGACAAGGCCGACGCCAAGAGAATGATACGTGCGCTGTCGGGACGTACTCATCAGGTACTGACCAGCGTCGTCCTGATTCATGACGAAGAAATCCGCCAGATCACCCAGCAATCCGATGTCACTTTTGCCACGCTGACGGAGGAAGAGATCGAAGCCTACTGTTCACTGAAAGAACCCTATGACAAGGCTGGCGGATATGGAATTCAGGGTATGGCGGCGATGTTCATTCAGCAGATTTCCGGTAGTTATTCCGGTATCATGGGGCTGCCGATTCACGAAACGTCACAGCTGCTACGCCAAGCTGGCATTCCCCTGCTATGAGTGAAGACATCCTTGTTAATATCACGCCACAAGAAACACGCGTCGCCCTCACTATCCAGGGCGCAGTGCAAGAGCTTCACATAGAACGTACCGCCTCGCGCGGCCGGGCCGGCAATATCTATCTCGGCAAAGTCGTGCGCGTATTGCCCGGCATGCAGTCGGCCTTCGTCGATATCGGCCTGGAACGCGCGGCGTTTCTGCATGTGGCCGATATCTGGACCGCCCGCCAGCAGGATGGCAGCTCGCCGCCGCCGCTACCTATCGAGCGCCTGCTGTTCGACGGACAATCCATCATGGTACAAGTGGTCAAAGACCCTATCGGTACCAAGGGCGCGCGCCTGTCTACACAAATATCGATTGCCGGCCGCATGCTGGTTTATCTGCCCCAGGACCCGCACATTGGCATTTCGCAGCGCATCGAAAGCGAAGCCGATCGCGAAATGCTCAAGAAAAAAGTGCAGGGCCTGATCCCAGAAGACGAAAAAGGCGGCTTCATCATCCGCACCATGGCCGAGGACGCCACTGACCACGACCTTGAGCGGGATATCGAATACCTGCGCAAGACCTGGGCCTCGATCACCCAGCAGGCGCGCAATGTACCCGCGCCCGCCCTGCTTTATCAGGATCTGAACCTGGCCCAGCGCGTGCTGCGCGACTTCGTCTCCGACGACACGGCCTCCATCCAGGTCGACTCGCGCGAGAATTTCGTGATGCTGCAGCAGTTTGCGCAAACCTATACGCCGTCTGTCATGCCCAAGCTGGTCCACTATATCGGCGAACGTCCACTGTTCGACCTATATGGCATCGAGGAAGAAATCGATCGCGCCCTGAGCCGGCGCGTGGACCTGAAATCCGGCGGTTACCTGATCATCGACCAGACCGAGGCGATGACCACCATCGATGTGAATACCGGCAGCTACGTCACCGGCCGCAATTTCGACGACACGGTATTCAAGACCAACCTGGAAGCGGCACACGCGATTGCGCGCCAGCTGCGGTTGCGCAATCTGGGCGGCATCATCATCCTCGATTTCATCGACATGGAAAACGAGGACCACCAGCGTTCCGTGCTGACAGAGCTGAAAAAGGCGCTGGCACGTGATCGCACCAAGATTTCCGTTTCTGAATTTTCTGCGCTGGGCCTGGTCGAAATGACCCGCAAGCGCACCCGCGAATCACTGGCCCACGTATTGTGCGAATCCTGCCCGGCCTGTGGCGGGCGCGGCGAAGTCAAAACCGCCCGTACCATCTGCTACGACATCCTGCGCGAACTGTTGCGTGAAGCTAAGCAGTTCAATCCCAAGGAGTTCCGAATCCTGGCATCCCAGGTCGTGGTAGACATGTTCCTGGAGGAGGAATCTCCGCACCTGGCCATGCTGAGCGACTTTATCGGCAAGCCGATTTCGCTGCAGGTGGAAAGCCTCTATCACCAGGAGCAGTACGACATCATCCTGATGTAATGGCCTTGTTGGCCAATACTGCAGATGGCCACCCGTAAAAACCCTGCCTACGGCAGGGGTAAGCTGGTACCATATCGCGCAAATTTCACCTGCGTGTTAACGCTGCTGTAAATTGCCATCTCATACGCGACGACCTTCTACCTTGACGCAACCTGCAAACAGCATGACAGCTTCCCCCAAACTCACGATTGGCATTCTGACGCTGAATGAAGAGAAGCGTATTGCCAATTGCATCCGAAGCGCGCAGTTTGCCGACCAGATTGTCGTTATAGACAATGGCAGCAAGGACCGTACACGTGAAATCGCTACCGACCTGGGTGTTGAGGTTTACGAGTACCCAGACTGGCAGGGGTTTGCCGTACAACGCAATCGCGTGTTAAAGCATACACGTGGAGAATACATCTTCTTTTTGGATGCAGACGAAGAGATCCCTGCCGATTTGCAGCAGGAGATTCTGGCGGTGGTGGCCAGCGGTGCCGACGACATATGGGAAGTCCAGTGGAAAGAAGTCGCATTCGGTAAACCTTTAGACCGAATGAAAAGTCCCAGCGTGCGGCGCCTGTTCAGGACTGCATCCATCATCGAATTCTCAGG
>JAEZLB010000306.1 GCA_023435945.1 Pseudomonadota bacterium
GCTAACACCCATTGAAGTTGGCAGAAAACTACCTAGCAAAGACAAATATCTTTCCTGCAATTCGTATCACTGCATACGCTATTTCACCAAGCTTGCGCAATCACAGAAGCGGGAACCTGACCGAAAGAAAAATAACTAATTGCAAAATGAATTTTATTAACCCTTTTTCTTAAAGGCTAAATATGCAATCCATTATTTATTTGATTGGGCTGGCAGTCGTCATCTACGCAATTCTCGCCTTCATTGGCATTTTGTAGGAACAACATAGCTCTCAGCAAGAAGGTAAGGCAAGGTGACGACCCTGTCTTGCTGACAGACATGCGGCGTAAAAAGATGAGTGTTGTCCTCAAGGGGCCGTCTCCTTTTAAGAACATTATTTCTATTTGCAGTTCATCTTGGACGCCATAAAAAAACCGTCGGCATAACCGACGGAGAAGCTGATTTCATGGGAATGAAAGAAGCGTGGGGTAGACCGCTTTTTGTCTAAAGAGTTTAGTTCTTGAACATTTTTATTAATGTTAAGGAACCGAAGTGCGCGGCTTTTATCAAATAAATTACGGGTGTAATCCTAAAAGGAGATATTTATGAACCGAGACCAAGTCAAAGGCAGCATAAAAGAAACGGCCGGTAAAGTTCAGGAGAAAGCAGGTCAGATTTTCCAAAATCGGGACCAACAAGCCAAAGGCCAGCAAAAACAGGGAGAAGCCAAAGTCGATAAGGCAGTAGGTGGCGTCAAGGACGTCTTCAAAAAATAACAAGGCCACCGTGCCTTAAGCCTGCTTGTCAGTGACAAGCAGGCTTTTTATTTATTTTCCTTGCGGAACACAGAGACCTTTAATAAAAAAACATGTCATCGGCATGAGTTTCCGCAAAGAAATGTAAGAAAACCTCACTCTTTCCCTAATGCGATTTTCCGGATTGATAAAATTTATCTTCTAAAAAGTTTCGCTGATCTTCCCTCGCCGGTCTCTTGCATCGAGCGAGGCTAAACCCACAGCATCTTCGGAAAAGCTCGCGCGGACATGCCTATACACGACAGTACCAAAACCTCCTCCTACCCATTTATCATTGGCTTCACGATTTTGGTATTCATTATCGACACCCTCACTCCGCTAGGTTTTGCGGAATGGGTGCTGTATGTAATACCCGTGGCACTGGCCTCACTGGAGTCCCGCCCCCAGATGCCGTTGGTAGTCGCCGTCTGCCTGGCCCCCGTTCTCATTTTCGGCTATCTATTTTCCCCGGAGGGAAGCGACGCTACCGTGGCGATAGTCAATCGTGTGATGGCATTCTTCGTCGTGTTTGCTGTAGCCTACCTGTCCCGCAACATCATCCGCGAAAGATTATTGTCACAGCGCCTGAGCTGGCTGAACTCAGGACGCGAACAAATATCACGCAGTGTCCTCGGCGAACTCACTCCTCATGAAATAGGCGAAAAAGTCTTGCACGTCCTGGCAAACTACCTGGGTGCGCAAGTAGCCACCTTGTACCGTGTCGAAGGCAACCATCTTGAACGTCTGGCCACCTATGCACTGGATGCCGAGCGTACCCCCGTCACCATTCCGCTGAAAAGTGGACTGGCCGGCGAGGTAGCCCGCGAAGGAGCAGCCAAGCTCGTTAACAATGTGCCTCCCGATTATCTGCACATCAGCTCCGCCACAGGTCGAGGCAAACCTGCCAATGTCGTGATCGCTCCTTTTTCCATTGAAGGCCGGGTAAACGGCGTCATAGAACTGGGCTTCTTCCGTAACGGGGACTTCAAGGATGAAATGGAATTACTGGCCCTGGTTTCGGAAAGAATCGGCATCTCTCTGCAGACTGCGCAATATCGGGAAAACCTGAAAAACCTGCTGGATGAAACACAAAGGCAAAGCGAAGAATTGCAGACCCAGCAGGAAGAATTGCGGGTCGCAAACGAGGAGTTGGCTGAACAAACCAAAGCGCTGCAGGAATCCCAGACGCAGCTGGAAAACCAGCACAGCAGACTTGAACAAGCCAATATCCAGCTGGAAGAACGCAGCGAACTGCTGGAGCAGCAAAAACTTCAGCTCATTCAGGCCCAGCAGGCTGTCGAACGCAATGTCGTCGAACTGGAACGCGCCAATCAATACAAATCGGAATTCCTTGCCAACATGTCGCACGAATTGCGCACACCGCTGAACAGTTCACTGATCCTTTCCCACATGCTGGCCGAAAACAAGAATGGTACGCTGACCGAAGACCAGGTGCGCTATGCGAAGACGATTCACGATGCCAACAAGGATCTGCTCGCCCTGATCAACGACATCCTCGATCTGTCAAAGATTGAATCCGGCCAAGTCGAATTGCATGTGGAAACGGTGCGCATCAAAAATATCACCAGCTCGCTGCAGGATATTTTCGAACCCATCGCAGCGCAGAAATCCCTGAACTATCGCACCACCGTCCATCCCGATGTGCCGGACACACTGATTACAGACAGCCAGCGCCTTCAGCAGATTCTCAAAAATCTCCTGTCGAATGCTTTCAAGTTCACGCAGCAGGGCGAAGTGGAACTGGGCATCTCCACCCATGAAGACAGGATCCGCTTCTCCGTACGCGATACCGGTATAGGTATCTCAGCTGAACAGCAGGAAGTCATCTTCGAAGCATTCCGGCAAGCCGATGGCAGCACCAGCCGCACCTATGGCGGTACCGGACTGGGCCTATCCATATCGCGTGAACTGGCCGGACTGCTAAAGGGACAGGTAACGGTCAGCAGCGAGGTAGGCAAGGGTAGCATTTTCTCCGTTGACATCCCTCTCGTGCTGAATGTGGAAGCCGATGCTGACGATGCGGTATCGGATACAGTCGCCGTGCTTGAGACAACCAAACCGGCTGCTCCTGCCTCGCTGATGCATCCAGCAACGACAAAGCCGTCCCAATCGCTTCCAGCGAAAGATGCGCCCCCGGCGCCCTCCATTCCGGATGATCGCAACAATCGTCAACACGAACGGCTGATTCTGGCGGTGGAAGACGATGAAAACTTCGCCCGCATTCTGTATGACATGGCGCATGAAATGGACTTCGACTGCATTCATGCGGCCAGCGGCGCCGAAGCCATCCGCCTGGCAGAAGAACACATGCCTAACGGCATATTGCTGGATATTGGGCTGCCGGACCAGTCTGGACTGAGCGTGCTTGAAAAGATCAAGCGCAACCCTTCTATCCGCCATCTGCCGGTGCATATCATTTCGGTCGACAACTACATGCAGGCCGCCTATGAAATGGGCGCGGTGGGTTATGCCTTAAAACCCGCAGCGCGTGATGACCTGGTCAAGGCAATCAGCCGACTGGAAAATGTACTCAATACCAAGGCACGCCGCGTACTGATCGTAGAGGACAATGCGCCGCTGCGCGAGAGCCTGTCCGCGATGCTGACTGCCGAAGACATAGAAATCACGCACGCCGGCAGCATTGCAGAAGCACTCGATAAGCTCTCATCACTAACCTTCGACTGCATGGTCATGGACTTGATGCTGCCTGACGGTTCGGGTTATGAGTTGCTGGAGAAAATTTCCATGGAAGGTAAATATGCCTTCCCGCCTGTCATCGTGTATACCGGTCGGGTGCTGACACGCGATGAAGAACAAAAACTGCGCCGTTATTCCCACTCCATCATCATCAAGGGTGCACGTTCGCCTGAACGATTGCTAGATGAGGTAACGCTCTTCCTGCACCGAGTGGAGTCGAATCTGCCCCCCGAACAGCAAAAACTGCTGGCCCAGGCGCGTCAGCGTGATACGGTGTTCGAGGGCCGCCGCATCCTGGTGGCTGAAGACGATGTGCGCAATGTGTTTGCCCTCACCAGCATCTTCGAACCACTGGGTGCTACGTTGGTTATCGCACGCGATGGCGAGGAGGCCCTGCATCGCCTGCAAGAGGATGGTCGCATTGACATGGTGTTAATGGACTTGATGATGCCCAAGATGGATGGCCTCACTGCTATCCGAAAACTGCGAGAGCAGCCACAATTCAAAAAATTACCGGTGATAGCGCTGACCGCCAAGGCCATGCCCGACGACAGACGCGGCAGCCTGGAAGCAGGGGCCAGCGATTACATCGCAAAACCGATCAATGTAGACCAGCTGGTATCCTTGTGCCGTGTGTGGATGCCGAAATAAGTGGAAGCAGATGGACCCCGATTTCGACATTGAACTGGAATTGCTGTTGCAGGGAATTTATCTGAAATATCAGTATGACTTCCGGCAGTATGCAGTAGCTTCGATAAGACGCCGCATGCAGCAGGCGATGGAGCATTTCGGTTGCCGCACTCTTTCGCAATTGCAGGACCGCGTATTGCATGAGCCGACCATCTTCCCGCAGATGCTGCGCTTCCTGACAGTACAGGTCAGCGAAATGTTTCGTGACCCGAGCTATTTCCTCACCCTGCGTGAACAGGTGTTTCCTGTGCTTCGCACCTATCCCTCGTTGAAGATATGGGTAGCAGGTTGCAGCAAGGGTGAAGAAGTGTGGTCACTGGCCATCCTGCTTGAAGAAGAGGGCCTGCTGGATCGCACCATCATTTATGCAACGGACATCAATCCGGAAGCCTTGCGGGCAGCGGAAGCCGGCATTTTCGGCCTGGACCGCATGGCCCAGTTCAGTACCAACTATCAGATGGCGGGTGGCACGAGATCCTTATCGGACTACTACATTGCCGCCTACAATGGGGCCATGTTCACACAATCGCTCAAGTCCCAAATCGTTTTCGCCGACCATAGCCTTGCAACTGATAACGTATTTTCTGAAGTGCATCTGGTCTCCTGCCGGAACGTGATGATTTATTTCGACCGCGAATTGCAAAGCCGCGCAATCAAGTTATTTTACGAATCGCTGATACACCGCGGCTACCTGGGCATAGGCCCCAAGGAAAACCTGCGGTTTTCGCCCTATGCGCATGCCTTTGCCGAAATTGTTCCAGGCGAACGCATCTACCAGCGGCTGTGAAGCCGCTTTCGGATTTGGAATGGAGCGACATGATGAGTTCTCCTCGGTCTGCAGTAGATCTGATAGTAATCGGCGCCTCGGCGGGCGGCGTGGAGGCACTTGGCCAATTGTTGAGTGCCCTGCCTTCCGGTTTCGTGATACCCATACTGATTGTGTTGCATGTGCCCCCGCAGGGGCCGCATGCCTTGGTATCCATTTTCTCCCGGAAATGCAACTGCTACGCCAAGGAAGCCGAGGACAAGGAAGCAATAGAGCCGGGAATCATTTATATTGCCCCGGCTGATTATCATTTGCTGGTCGAACCGGATCACACACTTTCACTGTCGCGTGATGAAGCCCTCCATTATTCGCGCCCATCCATTGACATGCTGTTTGAGTCGGCGGCATTGTCCTATCGGGAACGAGTGCTTTCGATTCTTCTGACAGGAGCAAACACGGATGGTGCAAAAGGCATGAAACAAATCCAGGAATGCGGTGGACTGGCCTGGGTCCAGGACCCGGCAGAAGCAACATCACCCACCATGCCACAGGCCGCGCTGAAGCTTATCGATCCGGACCGGGTCATGACGCTGGAGGAAATAGCAGAGAGCCTGTGCAACCTGTACCCTACACAGACCGTGGTGGAGTCCCTATGACATTCGATATCGACATTCTGGTCGTGGATGACTTAACGCAAAAAATGGTCGCTACCCAAGCCCTGCTCGGGCGGCCAGGCTTGCAGGTGCTGAAGGCCTCCTCTGGAGAGGAAGCGCTTGAACTGTTACTCAAGCACGAGGTAGCACTGGCATTGATCGACGTACAGATGCCAAACATGGACGGCTTCGAGCTGGCGGAACTGATGCGCGGCAATCCGCGCACCAGTGGCATACCACTGATCTTCATGACGGCTGCGGCACAGGAAAGAACCCGCACTTTCCGTGGTTATCAGGCAGGGGCTGTCGATTTCCTGAACAAACCCATCAATCCTGATGTATTACGCGGCAAGGTTGAGGTGTTTGCCCAGCTGTTTGCGCAGAAAAAGCAGGTCCAGCAACGTATGGAAGAACTCCGCGAGGCCTTGCAGATGAACGAGATGTTTATTTCCGTCCTGGGTCATGACCTGCGCACACCTTTATCGGCAGTGATAAATGGTGCGGAAGTGATACAGCAGTTGAGCGGCGAACAGAAGAAAATAAGCGGCGTTGCACGCCGCATCCAGTCCAGCGCTGACCGCATGAAAAGAATGGTGGAGCAATTGCTGGACGTGGCCAAGATCCGTTCTGGCGGCCTGG
>JAEZLB010000356.1 GCA_023435945.1 Pseudomonadota bacterium
ACTGGGACTTCGATCAAGAGCTTGCACCCCATCACTTAATCTTCCAGCACCGGGCAGGCGTCACACCCTATACGTCCACTTTCGTGTTTGCAGAGTGCTGTGTTTTTATTAAACAGTCGCAGCCACCATTTTATTGCAACCCCTTCACCCTCCTGGCGCAGGCCAGTCAAGCTACAAGGGCGTACCTTATCCCGAAGTTACGGTACCAATTTGCCGAGTTCCTTCTCCCGAGTTCTCTCAAGCGCCTTAGAATACTCATCTCGCCCACCTGTGTCGGTTTGCGGTACGGTCTCGTTAGACTGAAGCTTAGAGGCTTTTCTTGGAACCACTTCCGATTGCTTCGCGCCACAAGGGCACTCGTCCCAACCCCTTGAATCATGCCAGCGGATTTGCCTACTGGCCTTCTCCAGGTCAGGAACCGGGACATCCAACACCCGGACAACCTTCCGCGATCCGTCCCCCCATCGCATCTAACGACGGTGCAGGAATATTAACCTGCTTCCCATCAGCTACGCATCTCTGCCTCGCCTTAGGGGCCGACTCACCCTGCTCCGATGAACGTTGAACAGGAAACCTTGGGCTTACGGCGTGCGGGCCTTTCACCCGCATTATCGCTACTCATGTCAGCATTCGCACTTCTGATACCTCCAGCATCCTTTACAAGACACCTTCACAGGCTTACAGAACGCTCTCCTACCACCTGTCAAAGACAGGTCCGCAGCTTCGGTGACTGGCTTAGCCCCGTTACATCTTCCGCGCAGGACGACTCGATCAGTGAGCTATTACGCTTTCTTTAAAGGATGGCTGCTTCTAAGCCAACCTCCTGACTGTTTTAGCCTTCCCACCTCGTTTTCCACTTAGCCAATCTTTGGGACCTTAGCTGGCGGTCTGGGTTGTTTCCCTCTTGACGCCGGACGTTAGCACCCGACGTCTGTCTCCCAAGCTCGCACTCATCGGTATTCGGAGTTTGCAATGGTTTGGTAAGTCGCGATGACCCCCTAGCCATAACAGTGCTCTACCCCCGATGGTGATACTTGAGGCACTACCTAAATAGTTTTCGGAGAGAACCAGCTATTTCCAGATTTGTTTAGCCTTTCACCCCTACCCACAGCTCATCCCCTAACTTTTCAACGTTAGTGGGTTCGGACCTCCAGTACCTGTTACGGCACCTTCATCCTGGCCATGAGTAGATCATCTGGTTTCGGGTCGACACCCAGCGACTGGACGCCCTATTCGGACTCGCTTTCGCTACGCCTTCCCTATTCGGTTAAGCTCGCCACTGAATGTAAGTCGCTGACCCATTATACAAAAGGTACGCAGTCACCCCTTGCGAGGCTCCTACTGTTTGTATGCACACGGTTTCAGGATCTATTTCACTCCCCTTCCGGGGTTCTTTTCGCCTTTCCCTCACGGTACTGGTTCACTATCGGTCGATTACGAGTATTTAGCCTTGGAGGATGGTCCCCCCATCTTCAGACAGGATTTCACGTGTCCCGCCCTACTTGTCGCAAGCTCAGTTCCACAATAGAGATTTCGCATACAGGGCTATCACCTTCTATGGCCGGACTTTCCATTCCGTTTTACTATCTCTACTGCTAAATCTTGCAGGCTGTTCCCATTTCGCTCGCCACTACTTTGGGAATCTCGGTTGATTTCTTTTCCTGTAGCTACTTAGATGTTTCAGTTCGCCACGTTCGCTTCACACACCTATGTATTCAGTGAGTGATGACCCCAAAGGGCCGGGTTTCCCCATTCGGAAATCTGCGGATCAAAGCTCGTTTGCCAGCTCCCCGCAGCTTATCGCAGGCTACTACGTCCTTCATCGCCTGTAATCGCCAAGGCATCCACCATGTGCACTTATTCACTTGTCCCTATAACGTTGGTGTCTAGCTGACACTAGACCGTTATAAGGTTTGAATGAGTATTTTGCGTTTGCCGTATTCCAGAACTTGCTCGTATTGCTACGAGAACTCTTTCATACTTATGATTGATACAATCACAACCCTTCAACTTTATCCGATACCTCATCACAAAGCATCGAACTCCATTGAATTCTTTACTACTTCTTCCTAATTGTTAAAGAACGAACAGCCTTCTTGATCTTACAAAGATCAAACCTAAGCCTCATCATGAGACCGGCTTAGGTTTGATTCCTGGTGGAGGTTGACGGGATCGAACCGACGACCCCCTGCTTGCAAAGCAGGTGCTCTCCCAGCTGAGCTAAACCCCCAAAACCATTTGGTGGGTCTGGTTGGGCTCGAACCAACGACCCCCGCGTTATCAACACGGTGCTCTAACCAACTGAGCTACAGACCCATAAGGATCAGTAACGGGTCAAACCCCGACGAACATCATCCGTCTTCCTCAGACCGTTCACTGTTCTTCTTCGATTAACACACCGATAAGTGTGAGCGCTTAGCTTGCGTACTGTCTCTAGAAAGGAGGTGATCCAGCCGCACCTTCCGATACGGCTACCTTGTTACGACTTCACCCCAGTCACGAATCCCACCGTGGTAAGCGCCCTCCTTGCGGTTAAGCTACCTACTTCTGGTGAAACCCGCTCCCATGGTGTGACGGGCGGTGTGTACAAGACCCGGGAACGTATTCACCGCGACATGCTGATCCGCGATTACTAGCGATTCCAACTTCATGGAGTCGAGTTGCAGACTCCAATCCGGACTACGATACACTTTCTGGGATTAGCTCCCCCTCGCGGGTTGGCAACCCTCTGTATGTACCATTGTATGACGTGTGAAGCCCTACCCATAAGGGCCATGAGGACTTGACGTCATCCCCACCTTCCTCCGGTTTGTCACCGGCAGTCTCATTAGAGTGCTCAACTAAATGTAGCAACTAATGACAAGGGTTGCGCTCTTTGCGGGACTTAACCCAACATCTCACGACACGAGCTGACGACAGCCATGCAGCACCTGTGTTACGG
>JAEZLB010000008.1 GCA_023435945.1 Pseudomonadota bacterium
TTCATATCGAGAACCAGGATACGTACAGCATCGTCAAGCGCGTGATCCCGGAAGGGAAAACCACTTGTTCGCTGTGCTCGCGCCTGCGTCGCGGCATCCTGTATCGCGTAGCAAGTGAACTGGGCGCGACCAAGATCGCACTCGGCCACCATCGCGACGACATCATGGAAACCTTTTTCCTGAACATGTTCTTCGGTGCCAAGCTCAAGGGCATGCCGCCCAAGCTACAGTCCGACGATGGCAAGCACATCGTGATTCGCCCGCTGGCCTATGTGAAGGAAGCGGATACTGAGCGCTATGCGCAAGTCAAACAATTCCCCATCATTCCCTGCGACCTGTGCGGCAGCCAGGAAAACCTGCAACGCAAACAGATCAAGGCCATGCTGCGCGACTGGGAGAAAAAGTATCCGGGTCGCGTCGAGAACACCTTTGCGGCGCTATCTACCGTGGCCCCCTCGCACCTGATGGATCGTGCGCTGTTCAACTTTACCGATTTGAAGGCCACCGGCCAGGCTTCGCAGAATGGTGACATCGCCTTTGATGAAGAGCCCTGCTCTACCAATACGGTCTCCGGCATCATTCCGCTGCAGCGTCATTCCGATGAGGATGAATAACAATACAAGATGCCCGCTGCACCCGAATGATTACGGCTTGCAGGCCCCGGCATTTCATTGATCTTCGGCATTTGAGCGCCCTGTTCGCATGCTAGAATTTTTTCAACTTTTTCCGTTGACCACTTTATGAACGTTGTCATCCTCGCTGCCGGCATGGGCAAACGCATGCAATCGGCCTTGCCCAAAGTCCTGCATCCTCTGGCTGGCAAGCCGCTGCTTTCCCACGTTGTGGATACCGCCCGCGAACTCTCCCCTTCCCGACTGTGCGTGATTTATGGGCATGGCGGCGACCAGGTGCCGCAACGCCTGCAGGCCGATGACATGCAGTTCGTGAAGCAGGAACCGCAGCTGGGTACCGGCCATGCCGTGATGCAGGCCGTGCCGTATCTGGATGACCATGTACCAACCCTGATCCTGTATGGCGATGTGCCGCTGACCACCAGCGATACCCTGAAAAAACTGGTGCAAAGCGCAGAACAGGACAAGCTCGCCATCCTCACCGTCACGCTGGACGATCCGACCGGCTACGGCCGCATCGTGCGCGAAAACGGCCGGATCGTGCGCATCGTCGAACAGAAGGACGCCAATGAAGTGGAGCGCGGCATCCAGGAAGTGAATACCGGCATCATAGTTGCGCCGACTCGCCAGCTCAAGCAATGGCTGGCGACGCTGTCGAACGATAATGCGCAGAAGGAGTATTACCTGACCGATATCGTCGCGCGCGCCGTGGCGGAAAACGTCGCAGTCGCTTCGGCCCAGCCATCGGCCGTGTGGGAAACGCTGGGCGTCAATAGCAAGGTTCAGCTCGCCGAACTGGAACGTACCCATCAACGCAATATCGCCTATCGTCTGCTGGAGCAAGGCGTGACGCTGGCCGATCCGGAACGTATCGATGTGCGCGGCAATCTCGTCTGCGGACGCGATGTCACGATTGATGTGGGCTGCGTATTCGAAGGCAATGTGGAAATCGGCGAAGGGGCATCGATCGGCCCCTATAGCGTCATTCGCAATGCACGCATTGCGGCTGGTGTACAGGTCCGTCCCTTCTGCGTGATCGATGAAGCATCGGTGGGCGCGCAATCGCAGATCGGCCCCTTCTCGCGCCTGCGCCCCGGCGCGGAACTGGCGGACGATGTCCATATCGGTAATTTCGTCGAAGTGAAGAATGCGCAGATCGGCCAGAGCAGCAAGGCCAACCACCTTGCCTATATTGGCGACGCAAGCGTGGGCGCCCGCGTCAACGTCGGTGCCGGCTCGATCACCTGCAATTACGATGGCGCCAACAAATGGCGCACGATCATCGAAGATGATGCTTTTATCGGCACCGATTGCCAGTTGATAGCACCCGTTACCGTGGGCAAAGGCGCCACCCTGGGTGCCGGCACCACCCTCTCCAAGGATGCCCCGGCCGGCAAGCTCACCTTATCGCGCGTAAAACAAACCACGCTCGATGGCTGGCAACGCCCGGTGAAGAAAAAGGCTGAATGACGCTGACAAGCCGCCGCTGATCCGGCGGCTTTTTTTGTTGCTGTTGTTCCCGAACCGAAGCTTGAGACGAACAACTCTCTATTTATTTACCTCTGTCTATCTCTGTGCTGAATAAGGATTCGGCATGGCGAGCCAAACACTCAGCTGCGCGCTCCTCTATCCACAATTACCGTACCGGCACAAAAGGCTGGAACTTGCTGCGCCGGGTAGAGAAAAACGTCCTGACATTGCGCACATTCGCATGTGCCGTAAAAACGCGGTGTGCGAACGCGTGGTAGTCGTCAAGGTCGCGCAACTGCACCAGCAGAATAAAATCCGGCCCCGGCGATACCCGGTAACACTGCGTTACGGCCACTTCGTTGGCGACCAGCGCTTCAAATGCATCCTGCTTTTCCACCGTCTGCACATCCAGCGTGATTTCGACGATGGCCGTCACCCCGACACCCAGCTTTCCCGGATCGACCAGCGCAATCTCGCGCTCGATCAAACCCGCCTCCCACAAGCGCCTGACCCGCCGCAAACAGGTCGGGGCTGAAACATGTACCTTGGCAGCAAGTTCATTATTGGCAAGTGAGGCGTCACGCTGCAGGAATTCCAATAGTCGTTTGTCCAGGTCATCCAATTCCGATAGAGATTTATCCATTTTTTGCCCCATCATGTGAAATAATATTTCATGACAGTATATATCTGAAATAAAAATTCATATTTAGATTAAAACAGAAAGCATATTTCAATATTTGTCCTCTAAGATGCTTTCATCGTAAATGTTCAGGGAAGGAAATCCTATGTGCGGCATCGTTGGCGCAGTCTCCAAGCGCAATATCACCTCAGTCCTGGTAGAAGGATTAAAGCGCCTGGAATACCGCGGTTATGATTCCTGTGGCGTGGCCTTGCATGTGAAAGGCCAGTTGCAGCGCACCCGCAGCACCTCCCGCGTGCAGGATCTGGAAGCGCAAATCAAGGAAGCCGACCTTTCCGGTTATACCGGTATCGCCCATACCCGCTGGGCCACTCATGGCGCCCCGGCTTCCCATAATGCCCATCCTCATTTTTCCCGCGAACGCATCGCGCTGGTCCATAACGGCATTATCGAAAATCACGATGAGCTGCGCGCAGAATTGCAGGCACTGGGATATGTATTCGAGAGCCAGACCGATACCGAAGTGATCGCTCACCTGATCGACCACCTTTATACCGGCGACTTGTTCGACGCGGTGCAAGCGTCCCTCAAACGCTTAAGCGGCGCGTATGCGATCGCCGTGTTCTGCCGCGATGAACCGCACCGCGTGGTCGGTGCCCGCCAAGGCTCTCCGCTGGTGCTGGGCGTGGGCGAAGGAGAAAATTTCCTGGCCTCCGATGCAATGGCACTGGCCGGCGTGACCGACCAGATCATTTACCTGGAAGATGGCGATGTGATTGATCTGCAAGTGCAGCGCTACTGGATCACCGACCAGAATGGCAAAGCGGTAGAGCGTGAAGTCAAGACTGTGCAAGCGCACACTGCGGCCGCCGAACTCGGCCCCTATCGCCACTACATGCAGAAGGAAATTTTCGAACAACCACGCGCCGTGGCCGACACGCTGGGCACCGTGGCCAACATCATGCCGGAAATTTTCGGCGACGATGCGCACCGCATCTTCAAGAAAACCGACTCTCTGCTGATTCTCGCTTGCGGCACCAGTTATTACGCCGGCCTGACCGCCAAGTACTGGATCGAGTCGATCGCCAGGATTCCGGTAAATGTCGAGATCGCGAGCGAATATCGCTATCGTGACAGCGTGCCCAACCCCAATACATTGGTCGTGACCATTTCACAAAGCGGCGAAACCGCCGACACGCTGGCTGCGCTAAAACATGCACGCAGCCAGGGCATGGATTGCACACTGACCATCTGCAACGTCGCCACCAGCGCCATGGTACGTGAGTGCGTACTCAAGTACATCACCCACGCCGGCGTGGAAGTCGGCGTCGCCTCAACCAAGGCATTCACGACCCAGCTTACCGCGCTGTTCCTGCTGGCCCTCGTACTGTCCCAGTCCAAGGGCCGCCTGAGCGAAGAACAGGAAGCCGAACACCTGAAAGCACTGCGCCACCTGCCGCAAGCGCTGAATTCAGTCCTGGCGCTGGAACCGCACATCATCGCCTGGGCTGAAGAATTCGCGCGCAAGGAGAACGCGCTGTTCCTGGGCCGCGGCATGCATTACCCGATCGCTCTCGAAGGCGCGCTGAAACTCAAAGAAATTTCCTACATCCATGCCGAAGCCTATCCGGCCGGTGAACTCAAACACGGTCCACTGGCGCTGGTGACCGAGGAAATGCCCGTCGTTACGGTAGCCCCCAAAGATTCACTGATCGAAAAACTGAAATCCAACATGCAGGAAGTGCGCGCCCGCGGCGGCCAGCTCTACGTGTTCGCCGATGCCGACTCACAAATCGGCTCCAGCGAAGGCGTGCATGTCATCCGCCTGCCCGAACACTACGGCCTGCTGTCACCCATCCTGCATGTCGTACCGCTGCAATTATTGGCCTATCACACCGCCGTCGCACGTGGCACCGACGTTGATAAGCCCCGCAACCTTGCGAAATCGGTAACGGTAGAATAGGCGACGACACTCCATGTTGACTAGAGCAAATAAAGTCTGTCGGATCCGAATAAAGTTCGTCGCCCCTATTGATGACTAAATATGGTTGATTTTTTACCATAGTGACTATCTGCGTCACCGGTCTCGAGGAGGGAGCACGATAGAGGCAGGCAATAAGCGTACTTACCTATCTGAAGAAATAAATTATTTCTGTTATTACAACGTTATAAAGAAAGGCCATCAAATTGATGGCCTTTTTGTTTTTAATGGCTTAGATATCTTGCTTCTCTGATTGAGTATCAGTGCGCTGAATGGCAAATGCCATAGGATACGCGTAGGCCACGGTCGAGCGTCAATATCTACTTTCCGCTTTTCTTAGTCCTATTAGATGGCTTTTAGTCAAGAAGCCGGAAATTTCTACTTTAGACGGTACTAATTCCCGGGGCGGGTCAGTGGCACTCTACAACTTAAATGGCTGGGGTACTGGTGCGGACGATTCTGCTTGCGGTTGTAATGTGGGTATCCCTGGAGTTTTCCGCTGCCCTCGCCTAGAGTGCAGGGCGAGTCTGAGGCGTTTGGACGGCTCCCGGCTGTATCGATTAAGGCAGCAGCGAAACGGGAAAGGCGTGGATTGTGGGCCGATGCGCAGCCTATGCCGCCTTGGGAATGGCGGCGTCAAGTGAACGTTAATCGACGCGTCTTAACCTGTTCGCTGCCGCCACATAAACATGCA
This sequence comes from Pseudomonadota bacterium, assembly GCA_023435945.1. Classification (GTDB taxonomy): domain Bacteria; phylum Pseudomonadota; class Gammaproteobacteria; order Burkholderiales; family Burkholderiaceae_D; genus JAEZLB01. Next base: position 5,418 of record JAEZLB010000008.1, read on the forward strand.
GAGCTAATCTGCAATCCTCTAAGGCTCGGTGACACTGCTGTCCCAAGTTTCCATCTTCTGCCAATGCAGCCAGCTTATAACTCTTCCGCTTTGGAAAAGCTCGTCGTGCCATATCCAAAGCACAGGAAACAGGATTGTTTAGTTCTATCCCCTTGGCCTTTAAGGCAACAGACAAGAAGCCCATATCGAAAGGGGCGTTAAAAGAAATTAATCGAAGGTCTCCAACAAAGGCAACGAACTGCTCCAACACCTCGTCCAGTGGCTTGCCTTCGTTCTTTATCATTTCATCAGTAATGCCGGTAATCTCTGTAATCCTCGCTGGCACTTTCCCCTTTATCTTCACTAGGGCTTGGAATGTCTCATGCACATTTGATTCTCTATTCACGCGAATTGCGGCAACCTCCAAAATCTTGTTTCTCTCGGGGTTTAACCCCGTAGTTTCGAGGTCTAGGACCACAAATCTTTCGGGCAAGATCGATAAGTCAATGACTGTACTCCCCGATGCATCGGATTTGCTTTTAACTCGATACCACCAGATTACCGCCAGGATGCAAACTATAACGATCAGCAGTTCCATACTCCCTCTTGCCCAATTTTCAAGATAGAAACTTCAGGATATCGCGAAAAGAAAGAAGATAGAACCCCAGGCCTCAGTGCTGCGGGCTTTCCTTTCTATTGTTGCCAGTAGGTCTTCCTCAGCGCACTTCAGACAGTACCTATGCCCGGCGTGTGCGCTCCAGAAGTCAGCGCGACAGCGGATGCAGGCTCGAATCTTCACCCGCGGATCACGGCTCGGAGCCAGCACGGGACATGCCCGCCCGAACCCGAAGCATGGCCGGGGGCGGGCGTTTTCTGGCTCCTTTGAGAATCGTATCTAGGTTGGCCGAGGAGCACGAATTGGCGATCAATTAAAATGGTGCTTGCCACATTGGCTGCCTGGGTCACTGGCCTTGGGTAGCGTTTAGAAGGGAGACAGGTAATGAGTGCACTTACTCCCATTGCGGAGGAATGAATTACGCCTGTTGTTAGAGCGTAATGAAAAAGGCCATCAACTTGATGGCCTTTTTTCAATGGCTTACGTATCTCACTCCTCTGAGTGAGGCATCTGTTTCTGCCCCCGGTTTCCCAACTACTTCATCTAAGCTTGTGGACTGCCCTGGGTGCACTAGGCACTTCTGGCCTATGATTGAACAGACGTTGTTATTCATTCATTAATGATATATGTGTGCTGATACTGCAAAGATAATCAAATTCAGTACAACGACGTTGACGACGATTAGAGTCAAAAATTCTGGTCAGGATAATAATTAGTAGGTTGCGACAGACTTTATTCCCACGGTGCGAAAAACCAACATGCCCACCGATGGTCCGACTAACTTTAATCGTTGTGCCGACTCCTCTAAAATCAAAGACTTAGAGCACCAATGTCCGACCAACTTTATTCTGCCTCGTCAATGGTTAATAAGTAACGAAATAAAGATTCGCCGAGAACTTGCGTCCCCGGCAGGAATTCCCGCCGGGTGGAATGAGGTAACTGGACACACAAGGATGCCTGATAGAGGGTTCGTCCTTTTATCAGGCTGGAGACGGTATGTTTCCTGCGCAGTCTGATTATGCTAGACCGAATACCACGCTGCGGCGAGGCGTCTTTCTCACGTCGCTGACCTTTATAATCGTCATTCTTCTCTACGCCTTTGCAGAATCCATTCCCGTTGCCCTGAGCTGGGAGAACGGGGTCTTCGAGAATCTGCAAGTTCTTCTTCTTAGTATCGGGGCTCTATGGGCGCTTGGTCGCTGGGTATCCAGCAGCAGCCCGCATTCCAGGGGCTTGTGGCTGATAGTGATGCTTTTATGGATCGTTCTCGTCATGCGGGAGCTGAGCTGGGGCGCCGTGTTTTATACGCCCCTGGCCCATTCCGATTTATCGGGGCCAACTTTTTCTTCAACAGCACAACTCTGGTACAAGCCGCTTGTAACGCCGATCCTGGTGCTGATTATGGTTTTTTGTACGTGGTTGTTTATCCGCACCAGGCAGTACGAAACGCTAGTCGAGCTCTGGCGAAGGGGCGACTTCCCTCTGATCGAGAGCGTGCTCATTATCATCACAATGACACTTTCGGCAGCTGCAGAGGGGCATCTGGGATTGTCCCTTGATTTATCAAAAGGCGCTTATCAGGTGTTTGAAGAAGGCCTTGAGGTATGGTCGTATTCTTTACTTCTGGTCATGCAACGCCGAGTTATCCGCGGAACGACCGACGTGGTCAGTGCCAACATGCATTGATTGAACAAGGGCGCATAGCGTGCTGGCATGGCTATATTCCAAGGCCAATCCGGGATAGTATGTCCGCCACTCCGGATCGCGCTCCTTCCCTCGTCCTCAGACAACCCAGACGCTACGGATAGAGGGTGGATTGGTGGTGGCAAAGTTTTTGATCGCAGGCTTGACTTTGCCGCTGCTCAGACAACGTGCTTTAGAACGGGGAATCTCGCTTGCAGCCATGATTTAATGGCGATTTATTAATTAGTTCTCACGTATGAGCGCATCCATGGGGTGGCTGGAAGCTGTTGTATTAGGACTGATCCAGGG
>JAEZLB010000010.1 GCA_023435945.1 Pseudomonadota bacterium
GCCATGCCTGCTGTGTCAATAAGCCAAAATACATAAATTTCAACATGTGGACGAGGTGAAATTTGGCCCGGGTCGTAAGGTCACTAAAACGTTCGCGCCGCGATCCACTTTTATTTAGTTAAAATAAAGATGACAAAAACGAGTACTGGATCAAGTACCTAATTACAAACGAGGTACCAAATTACAAATCAAAAAGCGGAAACTTTGCAAGCAATCCTAACCATATCCACATAACATCCCTCGATTATCCGTATGCCAGCACTTCGCCATTGGATGAGCTTACTCGCTGCACCACAATTTATCGCTTTATCTTTCCTGGCTTATGCACCGTTTTCCCGTTTTCGCCTAATTTTGAGAAATTTTGCGAAAAATATTATGCGCTGTAGCCACACTCTGAAGGGGAGATAAGGAACCGGACTCCACAACAAGCTTTCACCTAGCTAGGATTCCATGATTCTCAGCACGATTACCGGATGTAGGCCTGCTGGGGGAGATCAGCCCCTTGTTTTCAAAGTGGTAGCTGCGGTTTCAGGAAAAAACCGTAGTGGTTACCGAGCGGTTACCATTCAGAATTCAAAAAGTATCTTTTTTATTTTAAAAATAAAAAAATAAAAACTAAAATATAAGAACACATACTTGCACATACTGTGCGGTCAATTTTCACTTACTGGACCCAAAGACGCTCAGGCAGCCTTGGCGCGTTTCCGCTTTGTGGATTGACGTTGCTTTTCAGCACTGGCCCTCTTAGCCTTGCACTTGGCTTTCGCAAGGACCTTCTTAACCTTCCCCTTGGCCCTTGGCTTGAGCAGCTTCTGAATGCTTTCCACTGCTCTTTCGAACGTCATGGACCCCCCAGACAGATAGCGCTTGAGGTTCTTTTGAAACCGCTCGATTGAATCATTCGGAAATACTTCCTGTAGACGCTGGAGCCTGGCACTCCGTTCGTCCATCTTCTGCCGCTTTAGTCTAGCTTTCTCGTCGCGTGCGTCCATCTTCTGCCGCTTTATTCGGGCTTTCTCTTCACGTGCTTTTGATAACTCTGCTTCTCTCTCTCGTTTTCGTTGAGCTTTCTCTTCAAGAGCCCTTAGTTTCTCTGCTTCTTTCTCTTGCTTTTTTCGGGCCTTCTCTTCGCGCATCATCAAGTCTCTTTCTCGTTTCTCAGCTGCAAGAGCCTCCCGATGGGCAATTGCTTCAGCTGTGTTATATACATGATTATTGGAAGATACACTCGTGCTCTTCCCCTTATGGGGTCTCCGAACCTTGCGTTGTTTGCGCTCGGTGGGTATCTCACCATGTTCTCTCCTGATCTCATCTACGACACTATCAAACGTTTTCACTACCCTCTCCTCCACCACGCGTTTCTGATTCCGTTCATTCAAATATTCTGGATCTCGCAGATAGATATAATCTCCGTCATACTGCTCTTTCGCCCGCCGAACCCTACCATCGATGATCAGTTTACGCAACGCCTCCTCCACTGTATCGTTGTTGACTGCCAGAGTACACAGATCGTCACCTGTAAATCGGATTCCCACGGATTGTGCGGCCTCCCTCACAGCTTTGGGACGAACCACTGAATCTACCTCTTGATGCACCTCCCAAATCCATACCGGCAAAGGAATAGTTCTATCGTAGTTTCGAGCCAAGTCAACCTTTAGACTACGAAGCTGGTGTTGGATCTGCCCATTGATTTTCGAATGGTCTCCAATTTGTATAACATGAGTAAGGGAAGGCGAGAGAATCATCAGATCGACTCCATGGCGACGCAAGAACTTACATACCGCGTGTTCTTTGTGAGCACAGAAACCATCAACGATCAGTGTCACTTCCAAATCGGGCTCATCTTGGTCATCCCGAAAATAGCTTTCTTCCATCAACGGTGGATACTCAGGAAAATAGTTGGCACGATAATTTTTCACGAAGCCGAACATAATATGGTCGATTGTACTCATTACTCCATCGCCGCCGTCAGTAGAGCATACGCTTCCGGTTTTACTGAAGGAAACATCAACCCCCGGCCCTACCTTATGAGGAAACTTGAGCTCGCGTGCTTGACCCTGGACCACATAGTAGGTGTATTCCAGAACTCCCGCAAGGCTGATGAATGGTGCACAGGTAATGTGAGGCGTATTGTCAGGTGCACAATGCACAGGTCGCGTTTTCCCGACAGCCACCCGCTTCACGCCAAGACCTTTTTTATTAACAGCTACATCAATCTCATCCATCAGAACTACCTGGCTATTGCGCTTTCCATTCACACCTTTGTACTTATTCAGACCATTTGCGACATTTGGTTCAACGGTAGCTTTATAACGGCGAGCATCGACGGGCTTTACATGCGAATCCGTGAGCTTCAGGTTCTTATGCCGCTTGTTAAAACCTTTAACCCAATTTTCCGAGAACGTGGGAGGTTCACCCGAGTGCCCCTCAAGGTTCCACAAGCATACAGCAAGCTCCCTCACTTGCGACATTGATGGTTTGACTCCATCATCAATAAGGTCCCGGACAGTCTTGCCAAGAAGAACCTCACTAAATTCACTCAAAGCAGTACCTCGTCCTGGGTGACTTGAGTTATCGAATCGCCCAAGTCCATGGCAAATTCGAAAAATCTGGTCCTTCGAGAAGCCCACAGACTTGTACTCATTAAGCAAATCCATCTGGCGAACGCCTGATTGATACTTCTGATAGATCAACTGCTTATAATGAGCCTTGCTTGGTACACTAGAACCCCCTGTCTTCAGCTCATTTGTCACTTTCAACCTTTCGTCCAATTCTGCTCCAGGCACTCTATCTGATCCATCATCAGGTTGCACTGAAGCATTGTCATCAGCTTCTTCGTCGCCAGGGATTGACGCTTCGGCACTACATTGGATCCGCTCATGCCAGTTCTTGCAGGCCTCCTCTGCTTTGCTTTCGAAATCCTTGTTTGAATTTGGGCTATGGGGAGCACCCTTTGGGGAAGAGGAATTCAACTCCATTTGTTTGTTATCAGTGACATGCCAATATGTTTGTAGAAACACTCCTAACGTTCAATACAGTCCTTCTTGCACATAGCTTGGCTCCATTCTACTCCCTAGATTGTAAGGCAAAACCTTGCCCAAAAGTTTCGAAAAAAGTACCAAATTTTAAGATGCGGAAAGGCAAGTTAAGTGTTGTACTCATCTTTATACCATGTAAGAAGGGCGTATCTTTGATATCCGTCACAAGTCTGTCACAACACTGACCTAGGAAAAGTCCATGCGTCCTGGTCTCATCAACGCAGGCAGCAAACACTTATCGTGCTGATCTATCTAGTAGTCTAATGTAGATCTATCGCATGCTTAATTCTTTCTTGCTTAGCTGTACAATGGCATGAACTGTCGCACTTTTTTCTGTGGGAGAATTGTAGAATTGTAAAATGAAAAAAGGGCAATAACAAACGGTATGGAAAAGGAGTTTAAACAGAAGTAGCTGGTTTGGGTCCTCAATCACTCTACATGGAAGCAGTGTGCCAAGTTTCGAGGCCACGTGACAAGTCTTTCTCGTAAGCGGACCATTCTTATTTATAAGCAAGCCAACGAGGTACCCGGTTTGTAATTAGGTTGAAAGTGGTATTTAGGTGGTCGATCCCGTACACCGAAAATAACAAAACGCTCAACAACAAAAATTGTATCGAAACGTCCTCTCCCCATTCGGAACACATAGCGCCATGCGCAGCACACGCATATTACATATATAAGGGCAAATAGATTTTGTGCGCTGCTGAGCGCACCCCATGAA
>JAEZLB010000025.1 GCA_023435945.1 Pseudomonadota bacterium
GGGTTCGATGCTGCTGTACTGGTACCACTTCAGCCACAACGGCAAGCGCATCGAGGTGGAAACCGACGACGACTCCATCGGCGGTCACTTCCTGCACCTGCTGCACGGTCGGGCGCCGAGCGAGTCCTGGGTGCGCGCCATGCACACCTCGCTGAACCTCTATGCCGAGCATGAGTTCAACGCCTCCACCTTCACCAGCAGGGTGATCGCCGGTACCGGTTCCGACCTGCATTCCTGCATCGCTGGCGCCATCGGCGCGCTGCGCGGGCCCAAGCACGGCGGCGCCAACGAAGTGGCTTTCGAAATTCAGCAGCGCTACGACAACCCGGACCAGGCGGAAGCCGACATCCGCGAGCGGGTTGCCCGCAAGGAAGTGGTGATCGGTTTCGGTCACCCGGTCTACACCGTGGCGGACCCGCGCAATCAGGTCATCAAGAAGGTCGCCCACGACCTCGCCGAGGAGCAGGGCAACCGCAAGATGTACGACATTGCCGAGCGTCTGGAGAGCGTGATGTGGGAGATCAAGAAGATGTTCCCCAACCTCGACTGGTTCAGCGCCGTGAGCTACCACCTGATGGGGGTGCCGACCGCCATGTTCACGCCGCTGTTCGTGATGGCGCGCACCGCCGGCTGGTCGGCCCACGTCATCGAGCAGCGAATCGACGGCAAGATCATCCGTCCCAGCGCCGAGTACGCCGGGCCGGAGAATCGCCCCTTCGTTCCCCTCAAGGATCGCCACTAAAGGCGAGCCTTTCCTGAAACAACAGGCACCTGAATGAACACCCAATACCGTGAAAAGCTGCCAGGCGCCGACCTGGACTACTACAACGCCCCGGGGGCCGTGGATGCCATCGCTCCCGGCGCCTGGGCGAAGCTGCCCTATACCTCGCGGGTGCTGGCCGAGCAGCTGGTGCGCCGCTGCGAGCCGCAGCACCTGACCGCGTCGCTGGAGCAACTGATCCATCGCAGGCGCGACCTGGACTTCCCCTGGTATCCGGCGCGCGTGGTCTGCCACGACATCCTCGGGCAGACCGCGCTGGTCGACCTGGCCGGGCTGCGCGATGCCATCGCCGAGGCCGGTGGTGATCCGTCCAAGGTCAATCCGGTGGTGCCGACCCAGCTGATCGTCGACCATTCGCTGGCCGTCGAGCATGCCGGCTTCGAGCCGGACGCCTTCGAGAAGAACCGCGCCATCGAGAACCGCCGCAACGAGGACCGCTTCCACTTCATCGAGTGGACCAAGACCGCGTTCAAGAACGTCGACGTGATCCCGGCCGGCAACGGCATCATGCACCAGATCAACCTGGAGAAGATGAGCCCGGTGATCCAGGTGCGCGACGGCGTGGCCTTTCCGGATACCTGCGTCGGCACGGACTCGCACACCCCGCACGTCGATGCGCTGGGCGTGATCGCCATCGGCGTTGGAGGGCTGGAGGCGGAGACCGTGATGCTCGGTCGGCCGTCGATGATGCGCCTGCCCGACATCGTCGGCGTGAAGCTGACCGGCAAGCGCCAGCCCGGCATCACCGCCACCGACATAGTCCTGGCCCTGACCGAGTTCCTCCGCAGGGAGCGCGTGGTGGGTGCCTACGTCGAGTTCTTCGGCGAAGGGGCGGACAGCCTGTCGATCGGCGACCGCGCCACCATTTCCAACATGTGTCCGGAATACGGCGCCACCGCGGCGATGTTCTACATCGACCAGCAGACCATCGATTACCTGCGCCTGACCGGCCGCGAGCCGGAGCAGGTCGCGCTGGTCGAGCAGTACGCCAAGGTCCTTGGTCTGTGGAGCAGCGCGCTGGTCACCGCCGAATACGAGCGGGTGCTGGAGTTCGACCTGTCCAGCGTCGTGCGTAACATGGCCGGTCCGTCCAACCCGCACCGCCGCCTGCCGACCAGCGCGCTCAAGGAACGCGGCATCGCCGATCCGGCCAAGCTGGAGGAGGCCCGTGCCGACGAGGCCAAGGGGCTGATGCCCGATGGCGCGGTGATCATCGCCGCCATCACCAGCTGCACCAACACCTCCAACCCACGCAACGTGGTCGCCGCCGGCCTGCTGGCCAAAAAGGCCAACGCGCTGGGGCTGGTCCGCAAGCCCTGGGTGAAGAGCTCCTTTGCACCCGGCTCCAAGGTTGCCCGCCTGTACCTGGAAGAGGCCGGCCTGCTGCCGGAGCTGGAGAAGCTCGGCTTCGGCATCGTCGCCTATGCCTGCACCACCTGTAACGGCATGAGCGGTGCGCTGGATCCGAAGATCCAGCAGGAGATCATCGACCGCGACCTGTACGCCACCGCCGTGCTCTCGGGCAACCGCAACTTCGACGGGCGCATTCACCCCTACGCCAAACAGGCCTTCCTGGCCTCGCCGCCGCTGGTAGTGGCATACGCCATCGCCGGTACCGTGCGCTTCGACATCGAACAGGACCCGCTGGGCTTCGATGCCCAGGGCAGGCCGATCACCCTCAAGGATCTCTGGCCGAGCGACGAGGAGATCGACGCCATCGTCGCGGCGTCCGTGAAGCCGGAGCAGTTCAAGCAGGTCTACATCCCGATGTTCGACCTGGGCGCGGTGGAAGAGGCGAAAAGCCCGCTCTACGACTGGCGACCGATGTCCACCTACATCCGCCGCCCGCCGTACTGGGAAGGCGCGCTGGCCGGCGAACGCACCCTGCGCGGCATGCGCCCGCTGGCGATCCTGCCGGACAACATCACCACCGATCACCTGTCGCCGTCCAACGCCATCATGGCTGACTCGGCAGCCGGCGAGTACCTGGCGAAGATGGGCCTGCCGGAGGAGGACTTCAATTCCTACGCCACCCACCGCGGCGACCACCTCACCGCGCAGCGCGCCACCTTCGCCAATCCCAAGCTGCTCAACGAAATGGTGCGCAGCGAAGACGGCAGCGTGCGCCAGGGCTCGCTGGCGCGCATCGAGCCGGACGGCCAGGTGACGCGCATGTGGGAGGCGATCGAGACCTACATGGAGCGCAAGCAGCCGCTGGTGATCATCGCCGGCGCCGATTACGGCCAGGGCAGTTCGCGCGACTGGGCGGCCAAGGGCGTGCGCCTGGCGGGCGTGGAGGCGATCGTGGCCGAAGGCTTCGAGCGCATCCACCGCACCAACCTGATCGGCATGGGCGTGCTGCCGCTGGAGTTCCAG